>JBAXMU010000036.1:0-12778 GCA_037134155.1 Actinomycetes bacterium | reverse complement strand
GTTGGCGCCTTTGTCCGACGTAATAAATCCCACGTCTTGGCATGAGTCCGGCAATTTAAGAGGTCGGTTCGCGCAGTGATCTCGCGCTGCACCAAGGTAGCAAAGCGTTCACCAACAACAGAGTGAATACCATGTACATCGGCACCGTAATAGAAGGTGGCAACACCATGCGCTTTATCGTTCTTATAAGAATCGAGAGCGAGTGAGATGAAGAGATCCGCGCCAGACGTATTGGCCTTATCAATTCGATCATGATCACTCGGATTATTGGTAGCACCTCGAGTGAGAAAAACGGTCACACCCAGTGCAATTAACCGACCTTCTAATCGTTGAGCGATATCAAAGGTAATTGCAGGTTCGGTGCATCGTGAACCAGGATCAAGAACGATCACCTTGCCAGCAAGTGCTGGTCCCTTACCTTCACGAGCTACCTGTTCACGCAGTTGTGCGGGTGCACCACCTGAGACAACTTTCATTAACCGCAAGATCGCCATCACCGTCGATGGACCACATCGACCATCAATTGTGATACCCGCAGATTTTTGAAATTCCTGAACAGCACCTTCAGTAAGACGCCCAAAGATTCCATCCACGCGTCCAGCATTAAAACCAAGTTCGATTAATCGAGATTGCAACTGGGCGACATCATCACCGCGCATCAACTGTGTTGTGGTGAGGTGCAAAGTACGATCACCAAGTTTCCAGCGCGCCTCTTCAAGAATGGACGCGGTCTCATGATCGAGAAGACCTGTAACCGTTAAACCACGATTTTGTTGGAAGGCTTTAACGGCGGATTCAACATCAACATCAAAGAGTGAGGAGTTATCTGAACTCTGAAGCAGACCTAGTCTGATTAAGGTATTTCGAAGAAGTGCAACGCGATCACCTGAGTCGCCTAGACGAAGTGGTTCATTATTCATAGCGACTCAGGTTTACTAATTAATCTAATTAATACTGTGAATTACTGAATGAAGGATTCGAGATCTTTGAGAAGAGCTGGCTTTGGCTTTGCGCCGACAATGCTCTTCACAACTTCACCATTGACAAAGACATTCATTGTTGGAATCGAGACGATGCCGTATTTCATGGCGATTGCAGCCTCTTCATCGGTATTGAGCTTCACAATCTTAATCTTTGAGCCATACTCATTTGAGATCTCTTCAAGGATTGGACCAACAGCGCGGCATGGTCCACACCATTCAGCCCAGAAATCGACCAATACTGGGGTTGTGCTCTTGAGGACTTCTGCCTCGAAAGTTGCGGTAGTGACCGGTGTTGTTGCCATCTTCGACTCTTCTCTCGTATATGTGTTGGGTGATCTTAAATCAAAACGTAGGGCAAATCTCTTTTATTCCACTCAAAGTGGCTCTTCCACTTGCTGGTGAAGTTAGTGAGCCAAGAAGCGTTCAGCATCGAGGGCGGCTTGGCAGCCAGATCCCGCCGCTGTAATCGCCTGGCGATAGGTGTGATCCACCAAGTCACCACAAGCGAAGACTCCTTTAAGGCTGGTGCGAGTTGAGCGCCCTTCGACAGTCACATAACCCTCGGCATCGAGGTCAACCTTGCCACGTACGAGCTCAGAGCGTGGGTCATGTCCGATCGCAACAAAGAGGCCGGTAAATGCTCGCTCAGATTCACTTCCATCGACAGTGTTGCGAAGCTTCAGGCCAGTGACCTTCTGATCGCCGAGAACATCAGTAACTTCGGTATTCCAAACGAATTCGATCTTGGGATTTGATTGCGCGCGCTCAGCCATAATCTTGGAGGCGCGAAGTGAATCACGGCGATGAATAAGGACAACTTTTGATGCAAACTTTGTGAGGAAGTTCGCCTCCTCCATTGCAGAATCCCCACCACCAACTACAGCAATCTCTTGATCGCGGAAGAAGAAACCATCGCAGGTTGCACACCATGAGACACCGCGGCCAGATAACCGCTTCTCATTCTCAAGACCAATCTCTTTATAAGCAGAGCCCATAGCAAGGATGACAGCCTTTGCTTGAATAGTATTCCCAGAGCCATCTTTGAGAATCTTGATATCGCCAGCAAGATCCATCTCAACAATATCGTCGGTGATGAGTTCGGCACCGAAACGCTTCGCTTGCTTACGCATATTGTCCATTAAATCTGGACCCATAACACCATCAGTGAAACCAGGGAAGTTCTCGACTTCAGTGGTGTTCATGAGTGCGCCACCAGCGGTGACCGAACCTTCAAAAATAATCGGTTTTAAATCTGCACGCGCCGCATAAATCGCAGCTGTATATCCAGCAGGACCAGAACCAACAATGACAAGGTTTCGAACTTCGCTCATGAGATCAGCCTATCGCTTTTATATTTTCCGCCCGAGTAGGACTCGGAAGGTACTTCCAACTTCTGTGATTTTGAAGAGTTTTGCAATTGCAAAGTAACCCGCACCACTTACTCCTAGAACAATAAGAAGGCGCAGAGTATTTCCACCAGGGATATGCGAGCTGAGCAAGCGCAGTGGAAGCGCTACACAGAGGAAGATGCCTGCAAGTCGAACGTAGAGGCCAACGATCTCACGGGTGCGGATATAGATCTCATAGCGGCGCAGCAGCCTGATCGTGCTGTAGGCACCGATGTAATACGAGATAGAGAGCGCAACAGCGAGCCCAACTGTTAACCACTTCGCCGGCAAAGAGACTGCGGCAATTACAGCAAGAAGACTTGCAGCAACATTCATAATGAAATTAGAGAGAACTTGTAACTTCACATTCTCAAAAGCATTTAACCCGCGCAGAGCAATGAGATTGACGCTCAACGGTAATAACCCAAGGGAGAAGCCAGCGAGGACATTTCCAAGGTAGTTGCCATCCGCCGATGAGATCCCAAAGAAGAGCGTCTCAGTAATGAGTGGTCCAAAGAGTAGAAGACCAATAGCAGCAGGTACGGTGATAATTCCAACGAGACGAATTGTCTTTACCAATGAATCATGGATATCACTGGTCCGCTTCTCATGCGCAAAACGCGAGAGTTGTGGGAGAAGCGCTGTAACGATTGAAATAGTCACAATCGAATGCGGCAACATCATGATGAAGGTGGCGTTGTTATACGGCGTATAACCAACACCAGTCGTAATTCCTTCGCGAAGGGCACGGACAGCAGCATGTGTGGAGAGATTCACAGTTACCAAATAGCTGATCTGACTGATGGCGGCGAAGATCAAAGTCCACGTTGCAAGGCGCATTGACTTCTTAATCTCTGGGTCGCGCCAATCAAAGCGAGGTGAGATCTTAATCTTCGTCTTCATGATGACCGGAATCAAGACAGCCGCCTGTGCCACGTACCCAAAGGTGGTGATGATCCCAAGCCAGATCGCCTCTGTCTTGCTGATCGTCGAGACAGTCCAATGTGGCTTCTGATGTAAGAAGTAGGCGACGCCAGCGATACCAACCAGGTTATTGACTATTGGTGCCCACATCATGGGACCGAATCGCTCCTTTGCATTGGCGATCTGACCCAACAAGGCGAAGAGCCCCATAAAGAAGATCTGCGGCAAACACCAGCGCATAATCAAGACGGTGAGATCAAACTCTGGTCGACCAACATAACTTGTGGCGAAGATTCGGACTAAGAGTGGTGCAGCAATAACAACGATCGCCGTAAATACGCCTAAGACGACAACAGTTGCGGTGAGCAAGCGTGAAATAAAGGCCGAGCCACCATCAGGTTGGCTAATTGCTCGAACGAGCTGTGGCACAAAGACAGCGGTCAAGGCCCCGCCAATAATGAGGTTATAGAGAATATTTGGCATCGTATTAGCCACATTGAAGGTATCACCGAGCAGTGCTGTACCGAGAAGAGCAACAATAAGAAGTCCTCGGACCAAACCTGTTATTCGAGAGAAGATCGTTCCGATCGCCATCACGGTGGATGAGCGCATCAATGCGCGATCATGATGTGAATCTGTACTCATGAACTCCTCCGCTTTCTTATTCGGCGCAAGGATTGCAGAAGAGCTGCAAAGAAGAGGATTACCGCCGCACCGGTTGTGATCCAAGTTGCGATTGGACTGATCACTTTGAGATTGAGTGAGTAGAGCTGTGGTTCACCAAGAATCCCACCCTTAGAGTTATGAATGACAATACTCAAGCCACTGGTACCTGAAGTCAGAACTTTGATCGGAACCATTACTTGAACTTTAGATTTTCCATTAACTTCAACCCCACGTATATCATCGACACTTACTCGCTCATTGAGTGAACTAATAATTAAATCAACCTTGGCATTGCCTGGAAAATCATTGATGACGGTGATCGGCAACTTTTGTGAGGATGATGTGACCGTGAAACGACCCGGTGCCAATCGAATATTTTGATTCAACCGCGTCGTCGACACGTTAAGGTCGTCAATAAGGTGGAAGCGTCTGGATCGACTCATCTGAGGATTTAATAACCGGACCAGTGAGAGTCTCGCCGAATCCAAATCTTCCGGTGCCATATAAATCGCATTACTTTGAATGGCCGCGTAATCATTGCGAAGGTCGACCACGCTCTGGCTTGGCAGAGTGAAATATTTTGTACTGACGTAATTTAATGGAGCTCCGACACTACTCTTCAAGAGAGTTGCCAGCCTTACTTGTGAGGCCGTATAAAGATATGTGTGCTCATGTGGTGTGAACCTTGTGACCCAATATTCAGAAGGGTTTCCGTAGACCATCGCATCAACTTGACCGAGTTGGGTGAGAGCGGAAAGGCGCGCCAGAAATGCCTTTGCCACATCTCGTCCCGTTCCATCTGTGGTTGCTGTACCACCGAGAACCTTGTACCCATTACTCATCAATATCACTTCTTCAATGAGTGCAGGATCAACTTCCCATCGAGTATTTCGATTGGTTGTTGGATAGAGGAGGGAACCAATTGATCCAGTAGGTGCGAGGTCGATCGCTAATTGATCATCAAGGAAGAGTCCATCGATCTGGCTATGTGAAGGCGTTGTTATAAAGATGAGCGAACTTGGTGCAGCATTGACTGGGGTAGCAAAGATCATGGCGGTGAGGCACATGAGGAGAGCTAGGAAGCGCTTCATAATGTTAGCTCTCCAGATTTTGCGATCAACTTCTTCTCATCTGGGTAGGCGAGCATTGAGACGATATCTTCGAGTGGGAACCAACCGACTTCATCTACCTCTTCGATTTGTGGTTGGAGTGTTCCACCAACCTCTTTAAAGAGGAAGTGATGAACAGTTTTATGAATGCGATTTCCACCAGCCATAAACCAGAAATCAATAACACCAAGTGCGCGAGAGATCTCAGAGTTAATACCCGTCTCTTCTGCAACTTCACGAATAGCTGCCATCTCGGGCGTCTCGCCAGCTTCGATATGTCCCTTAGGAAGTGACCACAAGAGTCGCTCCTTTGTTGGATCCTTCAAATCTCGGCGACCAATTAACAGACCATTCTTTCCTGATTCATCAATGACTAAACCACCAGCACTAACTTCATCTACCCGCTTGGCATAAGGAGGTCGCTTCTGCTTCTGTTGTTTGTTCTGCCGATTACCGCGGTTGGGTTTGCCGCCTTTGGGCGGTTGTGGATGTGGGGCAGGGGTCGCCACATCGCCAGAAGTTGCTTGCGCAGCAGAATCTAAAGTGGATGCGGTTGTAGCGGGTCTTGCAGAAGAAGGCCGTCTACGACGACGTTTCTTACGCTTCGCTTCGCCACCCGCACCTGGTGCCGTGGTCATATGAGCAGGGTACTCCTCTCGGCTGGGGCTGCTTATAACTGAAGAGTCAGAGATCTATGCGCCTCAATGAGCCCCGATGAACCCCTAGCCTTACCCCTTGTGAGCATTGAGAATCCAGGATCAACCGAGGTGGGCGGCCCTAAAGAGCTGGCTGTAGCCCTTGCTCTGGCGACCCTCAAAGATCTCGCTCCTATTACCGATTCACTCGCCGCTGCATTCTCATCTGCCGGCTTCACCCTCGCACTTGTTGGCGGACCGGTCCGCGATGCGATCTTGGGTCGATTGGGAAATGATCTTGATTTCACAACAAGCGCAATGCCGGATGCAACAAAGGCGATTCTTAGCGCATGGGGCGATGCCGTATGGGATCAAGGTGCAAAGTTTGGAACGATCGCCGCTAAGAAGGGTGAGGTCACTGTCGAAGTAACGACATATCGAAGTGATATCTACGATCCTGAATCTCGAAAGCCAGAAGTTGATTTTGGTGATTCGATTATTGGCGATCTTGGCCGACGAGATTTCACCGTCAACGCCATGGCACTTGAGTTAACAACTCCTACACCAGAATTTATTGATCCATTTGATGGCGTTGCTGATCTAGCAAAGCGGATCTTACGAACACCAGGCGCAGCAACCGATTCATTTAGTGATGATCCACTTCGTATGATGCGCGCTGCCAGATTCATGAGTCAACTCAATTTCGATGTCCACCCAGATGTTATCGAAGCGATGAGATCAATGGCGGATCGCATCTCGATTATCTCGGCCGAGCGAGTGCGTGATGAACTCACCAAGACACTTATGTCTGAATCACCACGACAAGGTTTAACGCTCTTAGTTGAAACTGGCATTGCCGCGTTAGTTTTACCAGAGCTTCCGATGCTCAAATTAGAGATCGATGAACATCACCACCATAAGGATGTCTACGAGCACACACTGACTGTTCTCGAACAAGCGATCGCATTAGAGCATCGCCTTGGTGGACCTAATCTTGTTATGCGTTTGGCGGCCCTTCTTCACGATATCGGAAAGCCAAAAACACGTGAATTGATCCCCGGTGGTGGCGTCTCCTTCCATCATCACGAAGTTGTCGGTGCTCGGATGGCGAAGAACCGATTGAAGGCGCTTCGCTTCGACAATGAGACGGTCGATGCCGTAAACACACTGGTATTCCTTCACTTGCGCTTCCATGGCTATGGCAGTGGTGAATGGACCGACTCTGCGGTTCGCCGTTATGTTCGCGACGCTGGCGATCTCCTCACACACTTGCATGTACTCACACGTGCAGACTGCACAACACGTAATGCAAAGAAGGCTGCAACTCTGGCCGCAACATATGACTCACTTGAAGAGCGCATTGCGATCTTGCAAGAGGAGGAAGAGCTCAACAAGATTCGCCCTGACCTTGATGGAAATCAGATCATGGAGATCTTGGGAGTGAAACCTTCACCATTGATCGGTAAGGCATACGCACATCTTCTTGAATTGCGTTTAGATCGCGGCCCACTTGGTGAAGAGGCTGCAAAGGCAGAGTTACTGACGTGGTGGGAAGCGAACGCTCCGAAGTAGATAGCCACTCGTTGCGATGTAAGCGATCGAGATCAGTAACGGCAAAAGGATCGACTTACCACTTGTAGGCAGAATCAAGGCAGCAACTAGCGCACCACTCACAATCGCGCTGTTGACGCAGACATCGTAGAAGGCGAAGACGCGACCTCGGAACTCATCCTGGATCTTCGATTGAACAAGTGCATCATTGGTGACTTTAACTGCCTGGCCACACAACCCCACAAAGAACGCGGCAAGAATGAGTGACCATTGTGCTTGTGAGAATAAGAAGATGATCAGGAATGGAATTGATCCAACCATCATTGCGCGTATCCAACGATGACGACCTACACGATCAACAAAGATCGGTGTAATCAACGAACCAATACCGATTCCAACTCCGGCGATAGCGAGTGCAACGGCAAAACCAGATAATCCAGCATCGGGATTGTTCGATGGATGGTATGTATTTCGTTCGAGTAAGAGGCCCATCAAAGTCAGTGCGGTAAGGCCACCACGTTGAATGCTCGTTGCCACAATTCCACGAAGGGAATCACCATGTTCGCGAAGGATGGTGAAGCCTTCTTGCATCTCTCGCCAGCCCCGATTTTCACTACGAATCTCATGGTCGGCAGGCCCGATTTCCTTATGTTTTAACCGATGGGCGATCACTGCAGCAAGTAGGTAGAGCCCAGCAGCAATGATGATCACAACGGCATCGCTGAAATCACTGGCATGTGCGTGATCCAGAAATTTCTTGAGACCAATTCCTGCACCGCCACCGATAACAACACCGATAGTCCCACCTGTAACGGCGAGCGCGTTTGCTGCGATCAACTCACTCTTCTCGACAACAAGCGGTAGCCCGGCAGAGAGACCAGCGAGAATTAATCGATTGACTCCAAAGGCAAAGAGGACTAGCAATGTGAGTCCAACACCAGTCAGACCACTCTTAATTGAAAGTGCAATGGCTACGAGAATGCCAGCTCGCACAACATTCGCTACTTGAACAATCTTCTGGCGGGAGAAGCGATCGAGAAAGACTCCGGCGTAAGGACCAACGATGGAATAGGGAAGTAAGACGACAGCAAAGGCGAGTGCAGCAGCTACCGCATTTGGTTGTCGTTCGGGCGAGAAGAGCACAAAGGATGCGAGCGAGGATTGAAAGAGGCCATCGGTAAATTGGCCGAGCCAGCGAAGCTGCAAGAGCACAGGCAGTCGACTGCCCTTATGGAAGGGCCAGTAATTCGTTCGCACCGGCATGAGCTAAGCCTAGTTAAGGTTTATCCTTACCCCTATGTGGTCAAGACGTGATTCGATTGATTATTCACTCAAACGTCGCGCCACGTTGGTCTCATATTTCAAAGGTGCTCAGGCGAAGGTCGATATCTGTGATGCCGACCCATATCTACGTCTAGCGGCTAAATATCACGGTGAAGCAGTTGAACGCGCTTGCCCAATCTGCCGCGAACAGAAGATGGTCGTCCTTCATTACGCCTTTGGCGATCAACTCGGCCAGTACTCAGGCCGCATTAAGTCGATTAACGAGTTAGATGAGATGCAGAGTGAATATGGAGAATTTCGCGTATATGTTGTCGAAGTCTGTCGAGGCTGCGACTGGCACCACCTCATCTACTCATTCAAATTAGGTGATGGGCAGGCGCGAAAAGCCCCTCGCAAAACCCGCTAAGTACTGCAAAAACAGGTAGTAACCTTTCACTTATGGTGAATTGGAAGACATGGTTGATCCGCGGAGCCATCTTCACAATCGGTGGCGGATTTGTCGTTGGCGCACTCGCCTTCGGCCTCGCCTACTTCACCGTCAAGATCCCAGATCCAAACGCCTTCGTTAATAGCCAATCCACCATCATTCAATATGCCGATGGAACCGAGTATGGCCGCATCGGATCTGAAAATCGCACCATCATTAAGTTGGCAAATATTCCTATTAATTTACGCCATGCAGTTCTCGCTGCAGAAGATAAGAATTATTACTCTGAATCAGCAGTGAGCCCTACTGCAATTCTGCGCGCGGTTTATCACAACATCACAGGTGGATCACTTCAGGGTGGATCAACCATTACACAGCAATATGCGAAGACCGCTTTCTTAACACAGAGTCGAACGATCACTCGTAAGATCAAAGAACTTGTCATTGCAACAAAGCTTGAGAGCCAACAATCTAAAGATCAGATCTTTGAGAGTTATCTCAATACGATTTACTTTGGTCGTGGTTCGTACGGTGTCTCTACCGCGGCACAGGTCTACTTCAACCGAAACGTCAACCAACTCACGATCGCACAAGATGCAGTCATCGCCGCAATCCTCAACTCTCCGGGTTACTACGACCCCCAGAGCGTCAATGGATTGAAGCGATTGAAGTTGCGCTTCTCTTATGTCATTAATGAGATGGTCAAAGCCCATTGGCTCACGAAGAGTCAGGCTGCCAAGCAGAAGTTCCCATTCATTGAACCTCGCACACTCGGTGGTGCACTCGGCGGACCAAAGGGCTATGTCATCTCATGGGTCCAACACGAACTTCATAATTTAGGTTTCACTGAAGAACAGATCCAGGTTGGCGGTCTTGTCGTCAAGACAACAATTGATAAGAGAGCGCAGCAAGCTGCAGTCGATGCCGTTGCTAAGCGCACCCCAGCAAATGCTCCAGCAAACCTGCGTATCGCCTTGGTCGCTATTAGGCCTGGAACCGGTGAAATAACAGCACTTTACGGTGGTCAGGATTACCTCAAGCAGCAACTCAACAACGCTACTCAAGCAACCGCGCAAGCTGGCTCATCCTTCAAACCATTCGCACTTGTTGCAGCTCTAGAACAAGGTATCTCCTTGCAATCGGTATGGAATGGATCTTCTCCAGCAGTCTTCTACGACGCTGGTGCACAGAAGAATTACTCAGTCTTCAACTATGGTGGCGAACAATTCCCTAAGGTCTCACTCGCGGATGCAACGGCCCACTCAGTGAACACTGTGTATGTTCCACTGGGGATCAAAGTTGGCCCGGATAAAGTTATTGATGTAGCACGTCGCGCTGGTATTCCAGAGAGCGTTCAGATGCTCGCGACTCCATCAGTGACACTCGGTGTTTCAAGTCCACATGTCATTGATGTTGCAGCAGCGTATGCAACCTTCGCCGCTCAAGGTGTTTATGCAAAACCATTTATCGTGAAGGAAGTTCTTGGCGCTAACCAGGGTGTTCTCTACGAATCACGTATTCAAGCAAATCAAGTCTTTGCCGCTGATGTCATGGCTGATACAACGGCCGCACTTCAAGGTGTAACAACGTTTGGTACGGCATCAGGTGCGCTTGCGAATTTCGGTCGTCCATCTGCAGGTAAGACTGGAACCACAACCGATAATGCGTCCGCTTGGTTCAACGGTTACACACCACAAATGGAGGCAACCGTTGCGATGTTCCGTGACGATGCCACTCAATCGCTCAACGGTATTGGTGGACTTAATGCTGTCACAGGCGGTTCATTCCCTGCAGGAATCTGGAACCTCTTTATGAAGGCGGCGCTTGCAAAACTTCCAATTGTTGACTTCCCTGCACCAGCAAATATTGGTGGAACAGATCCAGTCGATATGACACAAGCTGTCCCAACACTTGATCCAGGTTTGGCAGAGAAGCCAACGCCGGTCGCGACGGCATATAAGCCAACGAAGAAGGCCACTCCAAAGCCAAAAAGTACGCTGAAAAAGTAGGTTTTATGAAGTACGCAACGAAGTCGATCATCATTATCGCCTTCATTAGCGCGCTCTTCTCCTTTGCAAAGTTTGATCACTGCCTCAATACCAACTTTGCAACACCAGATGTCTACACACATGCCTGTTACTCAGATTTACCTGCACTCTTTGGCGCACGTGATCTCTTCAACCACGCTTGGCCATATTCGAGTGCAAGTAATTCAGTCGAGTACCCACCTATTACAGGTGTTGTGATGTGGTTGACAGCCCTGCCGATACACGGCGACAAGAGTTACTTCTTAATCAATGTTGGTCTTATCGCACTCCTCTTTATTGGACTCTCACTCTTAGTCGCGCAGATGAAACCAGAGCTGTGGTATCTCTTACCGCTCTCACCGGCCGTTATTGCATCGCTCTATATCAACTGGGATCTATGGGCGGTCGCCTCGGCAATTCTTGCAATTTATTACTTCGACCGACGCAAATATGATTACAGCGCGCTTGCACTGGGTCTTTCGATCGCGACAAAGTTCTTCCCAATAGTTCTTCTAGTGCCAATCGCACTGATCTTCTATCGCCGCGCAGATATCAAAGGTGCACTTCGTTTCGGACTCGTTACCGCCGGTTCATGGTTGGCGATTAATGCACCGTTTATTCTCTTTAATCGATCTGGTTGGTGGCGCTTCTTCGCCATGAATAAGGATCGGGGAGCAGATTTTGGTTCACTCTGGTACGCCCTCAACCTCTTTGGAATTACAACAACGAATCTCAATCTCTTATCTATCTTGTTATTCCTGATTGGTCTTGCGACATTTGCGGTCTACTTCTTTGGACTTGGTGAGTTACCGAGCCTTGCAACCATCTCATTTGCAGTTGTTGCCATCTTTACGATCTCGAGCAAGGTCTACTCACCACAATATATTCTCTGGCTCACCCCGCTTGCCATCTTGGCGATGCGTGGAACGAAAGACCGAGCCACCTTCTGGATCTGGCAGGGAGCCGAGATCCTGTACCACCTCGCTATTTGGGAGTACCTGGCCTCGTATTCCGGGAGCCACTTTGGCCTGCCCGCCAAGGCCTACGCGGCGGCGACGCTGATCCGGATCGCAGCCACGCTCGTCTTCCTTGCGCGGGTATCCACACCTGCCAAAGCTCCCCAGAACCTCGAATTTCTCATCTCGCAGACCGAGGGTTACGCTTAGCCTCCCCTTCACAAGGTTTGGCACCCGCCAGGCCCTCAGTTTGGGGAGTAGTAACCCTCCTGCCGCAGAAATCCTGCGGCCGCTTTAGTCCAGAGGAGGTTGGGTTAACTCATGCGTCATTATGAAATCATGGTCATTCTCGATCCTGAATTAGAAGAACGCACAGTCGCACCGAGTCTTGAGACATACCTCAAGATCATCAAAGACAGTGGTGGCACCGTCGACAAGCTCGATATCTGGGGCCGTCGTCGTATGACTTTCGAAATCAATAAGAAGTCAGAAGGCATCTACGCTGTTGCAGATCTGCACTGTGGTCCAGAAGCGATTAAAGAACTTGATCGCCAACTCAATTTGAACGAAGCAGTGCTTCGTACCAAAGTCGTCCGCCCCGAATAAGCCCGATAAGTAGAGATAAGAGAGAAAGATGGCTGCTGGAGATACAAATATCACAATGATCGGAAATCTGGTCAACGATCCAGAACTTCGCTTCACACCGTCAGGTGCTGCAGTTGCAAAGTTCACCGTTGCATCAACACCCCGTTATTTAGATAAGGCAACAAACGAGTGGAAAGATGGCGACAGCCTCTTCCTTCAATGCCAGATCTGGCGTCAAGCTGC
>JBAXMU010000035.1:0-13001 GCA_037134155.1 Actinomycetes bacterium | reverse complement strand
GCCGCTGACTTGGTCACGAATTCATCGGATAGGGCGAAGATCTCTGAGCGGTGGGTCTGAGTTGTCATGGCTATTTTTAGCACGGAACGCCCAGAATGTCCCCCCTCTATGATTAAGCACCATGGCGACCGAGATCCTGACCTTTATCTTCTTCCTTCTGATTGGTCTCGAACTTCGTGCTGGGCTCGCTAAGCCTAAGGATGCGCTCCTTCCCGCGTCAGCTGCTCTGGGCGGAATGATTGCTCCGGCATTGATCTTTATTGCACTCCACCATCACTCACAAGCCTGGGCTGTGGCGATGCCAACAGATGTTGCACTTGCTGTTGGCGCGCTCAGTATCTTGGGAAAGCGAGTCAATCCATCTGTTCGACTCTTTCTCTTAACACTCGCCGTTGCCGATGATTTCTTCTCATTACTTGTCATTGCAATCTTCTTTAGATCAGATCTCAATCTTTCAAGTGCTATCTACACCTTGGGTGCGGCAGCGATCGGATTTATTCTTCCAAAGCGAGATCTCGCTATTAAGTTCTTGGCACCCATAGCTACATTCATCGTGATTCCGATCTATCTCTGGATCAACCTCTTATCGAAGTTAGATTTTTCCCAGAGTGGGAGTTCGCTCTCGTTGACGCTGATTGTTTCGCGTGTACTCGGTAAGGTTCTTGGAATCTCACTTGTTGCCTGGTTGATTACCAAGCGAGGAAGAGTTTCACTGCCATCAGGCCTATCTCTCAGGGAGATCGTTGGTGTGGGCTTTCTCGCGGGAATGGGACTTACTGTCTCAATCGTGATCGCCACAATCACTTTGAAATCATCGACCGATTTGTCTCAGGTGAGGATTGGCTTGTTCTTTGCAGCCGTAGTATCGGGCGCATTGGGATTGATCTGGTTAAAGAGTGGAGCCCCCCGTCAGGATTGAACTGACGACCTGCCGCTTACAAGGCGGCTGC
Source organism: Actinomycetes bacterium (assembly GCA_037134155.1). Lineage (GTDB taxonomy): Bacteria > Actinomycetota > Actinomycetes > Nanopelagicales > Nanopelagicaceae > PALSA-747. Next base: position 12,051 of record JBAXMU010000035.1, on the reverse strand, counting down.
TCTACCACTGAGCTAGGGAGGCGACCCTCAGTAGATCGGCCTGTTTGAAAGGAGATCTGCCAAGATTCCCTCGGTCTCTCCTTACGGATCGACCAAGAGGCGTAATTATGGCACGAGCAATTGCCAGCACGAAATCGTGGCTATAGTCCGCATATGCGCCTAGGAGTCCTCGATATAGGTTCGAATACCGTCCATCTGCAGGTCGTGGATACCCACCCAGGGGCCCGGCCAAATCCAACCTATAACTACAAGGAAGAGCTGCGCCTCACTGAATATTTACAGCGTGATAACACCATCTCCCAGGGCGGCATTGATGCGCTCCGCGGCGCCGTAAGTCGAGCCCTTGATCATGCCAAGTCAGTGAAGGTTGAAGAGTTCCTCCCCTTTGCTACATCGGCGCTTCGCGAATCAGCAAATGGCGATTCAATTCTTGCTGCGATCAATAAAGATTTAAAGATCGATATCCAAGTTCTTACTGGTGAAGAAGAAGCGAAGCTCACCTTCTTAGCTGCACGTCGTTGGTTTGGTTGGTCGAGTGGACGACTACTCGTTATCGATATCGGTGGTGGCTCACTTGAACTTGCAGCTGGAACTGATGAAGCGCCAGAGGTTGCGGTCTCTCTTCCACTTGGTGCGGCACGTCTGACACAAAATTATTTATCTGGAGATCCATTTTCGACAAAATCTGTAAACGTTCTTCGCGACTATATCGAAGAACAACTTGATTCCATTCTGCCCGCACTCGTACATCATCAAGATACTGATCGTGCGATCGCGACATCCAAAACTCTGCGAACACTCGCTCGCCTCTGTGGCGATTGGTTTGATGGCAATGGCAAGAACATCAAGATTGATGCGATCCGTAAGATCTGTAGTCGCTTAGGCGATATGACTTTAGATGAACGGACAAAACTTCCAGGAGTTTCGGCAAACCGAGCGCGACAGATTGTCGCTGGTGCGTATGTCACTGAATCTGTGATGCGAAATCTTGACCTACGTGAATTAGAGATCTGCCCTTGGGCACTTCGTGAAGGCGTTGTTCTTAAGTGGATGGACTGGACCGAAAAGTAAGCCGTTAAGCCTGCTTTACGGGCGCTTCCAAGCGATCTATCTGAAGGACTTCCTTCTTGTTGTGATGAAGGATCCACGATTCGCCCGGCTCTAACTTGTTCGATGGATAGTCAAAATCAATCTTTTTTGTCAGTTTCTCCATCATCCGCGGAAGCACTGGATTATGGCTGCAGAGCACAATCGGCTCATTCTCTTTGATGAGATCCTTGGCGTAATCCATCGCCTTCTCTTTATCCTTTTTCCAGGTGTACTCACTGATCTTGTTGGTGATCTTCATGGTGATACCAAGAGCATGTGCCATCTGCTCGACCGTGTCGTGGCAACGAACAGCATCTGATGTGTGGATCTGAGTGAGGCCATAGACCTGATAGAGCGAGAGCATACGGCGGGCCTGTTGTTGTCCAAGAAGTTCAAGTGGGCGATCCTCATCCTCACTCTGCCACTCCTCGCGGGCAAGTGCTTTTGCATGCCGAAGCATGATAAGTGGATAGGAATCAAACGGAATATCATTAAATTTTTCAATGATCTCGCGATCTGAATCTCGAGTAACTTTCTCGACCGCATCTTGGAATGAGAGCCATTCGAGTGAATCAACTTCATCGTTTGCATGGAAATCTGAAGAATCCCCTACAAGACGGGCCGACCAATAATGCACTCGCTTGAGGCCATCTGCTACAAAGTACTCGATATCACCGATATAGGGGCCAAAGGCAACCTTGAGGTTCGTCTCTTCTAAAGTCTCACGATAGGCACATGCAATCAGGGCCTCACCGGAATCTTGCTTGCCCTTTGGAAGTGACCAATCGTCGTATCGAGGGCGGTGAACGAGTGCAACCTCGACCTCTTTGTTGACCTTGCGCCATACGACAGCGCCTGCTGCCACAATCACGTTACTCACCCGCGAGCTCGATACCAGTCAATCGAAGCCTGATGGAAATCAGAGAGACGCTCACCATTAGAGCTCTGCATGACACGACGCCAAGAGCCAGTCTCGGTCATATGCCAACTTGCGGTCTTATCTGACAAATATCCATCCAAAGCTCGCAATAAATGGCGCTTATGGTCCGGCTGAGTGATCTTCACTAGCGATTCAACGCGGCGTCGAAGGTTGCGATCCATGATGTCGGCAGAACCAATCCAGAGTTCATCATCTCCGCCATTAACAAAGTGGTAGATGCGAGAGTGTTCAAGGAATCGGCCAAGGATCGAGACGGCACGAATATTCTCTGAGAGGCCAGGGACTCCGGTTCGAATTGCGCAGATACCACGAACGATGAGTTCGACCTTTACTCCTGCTTGGCTGGCACGGTAGAAGGCTTCAATAAACTCTTCATCGAGAACAGAGTTAAGTTTGAATCGGATACCCGAAGGCTTACCGGCTTTGTGGTTCTCAATCTCGCGATCAATCCGTTCGAGCAATCCTGGCGCCATGGTACGAGGTGCTACCAAGATACGTTCAAATGATGTTTGTGGTGCAAAGCCCGAGAGCTGGTTGAAGAGCTTATTAACGTCATCACCTAGGACTGCATCGGATGAGAGCAGACCAAAATCCTCATAAAGTCGCGCCGTCTTGGGGTTGTAGTTACCAGTTCCCATATGAACATAACGACGGATGCCATTCGCCTCTTGGCGAACAACAAGTGAGAGCTTCGCGTGAGTCTTAAAGCCAACGAGGCCATAGACCACGTGGACACCAGCATCTTCAAGTTTGCGAGCCCAGCGAACGTTTGCTTGTTCATCGAAGCGGGCGCGGATCTCAATAACAGCAAGGACCTGCTTACCGGCCTCGGCGGCTTCAATGAGTGCAGCCATAATCGGTGAATCACCTGATGTGCGATAGAGCGTCTGCTTGATTGCAAGGACATGAGGATCGCGAGCAGCGCTCTCAAGGAAGCGAACGACTGATGAGGTAAAGGATTCATAAGGGTGATGGAGCAAAATCTCTTGTCTACGAATTGCGCCAAAGAAATCTTCGTAATTTTCTGCATCAATCTCACGAAGTAGCGGTGGGACTTGATTTTGGAGTCCCTGGAACTTCAATTCTGGTAGATCAATATCGGCAATTACATTGAGTCCGGTGAGATCAAGTGGTTCTGGCACTCGTGAAATATCTTGCGGCTTGATATCGAGCTCTTCCATCAATGTCGAAAGTAGCTCAGCATCAATATCTGGATTTACTTCGAGGCGTACCGGCGGACCAAACTTACGACGAAGCAACTCTTGTTCCATCGTTGCGAGCAGATCATCCGATTCTTCTTCTTCAAGGGCCAGGTCAGCGTTACGAGTAAGTCGGAAGGTGTAATAACTCTTGATATCCATTCCTGGAAAGAGTTGATCGAGATTTGCAATGATCACTTGTTCGAGGGGAATGAAACGACGAGCAACATTCTTCTCGATTGGGATAAAGCGCGGAAGATTTGATGGCACCTTCACACGAGCGAAGAGTTCTTCTTCAGAGTCCGGTAGCCCGACAACAACCGCCAAGTTGAGCGAGAGACCGGAGATATATGGGAATGGGTGTGATGGATCTACTGCTAATGGCGTAAGCACCGGAAAGATCTTTGAATGGAAGATACCGTTGACGTAATCGCGCTCTTCATCGGTGAGTTCGGTCCACTTAGTAAGACCAATGCCGTGGTTTGCAAGGGCAGGTAGAACTGATTCATTGAAGCAACGAGCTTGGCGGGCAATGAGTTCCTGAGTTCGCTGAGATAACTCAGTCATCAATTGACGTGGGTTATAGCCAGCAGTATTTGTCTTGGTGATTCCAGCCTCTAACTTGCGCTTAAGTGAAGCGACGCGAATCATGTAGAAGTCATCGAGGTTGGATGAGAAGATCGCAAGGAAGCGGCAACGCTCAAGGAGTGGAGTCGACTCATCTTCTGCGAGCTCTAATACGCGCTGATTAAATGCCAGCCAGGATAGTTCTCGGTCAATCAGGCGCTCGCGGGGGTTCTCGGCGATCGAATGGCTCATGCAGTCAGTTTCTCCTACTTAAGTGAACAACAGGTAATCGGTGGGCAAATTGCGACAAGTGGCTCCTATTGGGCGCGCTCGGCCGCGATCCAATGCATGACAATCGCAGTGGCTACCGATGCGTTGAGGGATTCGACCTCGGAGTTCATGGGGATCGAGAGGACCAAGTCGCACTTCTCGCGGGCTAGGCGTGAAAGGCCCTTACCTTCAGAGCCAACGATCACATAGACCGACTCCTTCGCGAGTGAGAACTTAGGCAACTCTTCATCGCCATCGGCTGCAAGACCAACGACGAAGAAGCCAGCTTTCTTGGCATCTTCGATAGAACGAACGAGGTTGGTGACCTGCGAAATCGGCATACGTGCAGCAGCACCGGCCGATGACTTCCACGCTGATCCGGTCATCGATGCATTACGACGTTCTGGAATGACAACGCCATCAGCGCCAAAGGCGGCAGCACTTCTTACGATCGCGCCAAGGTTGTGTGGATCAGTAACGCCATCCATACCAATGATGAGTCCAGCTTTGCCATCAGCGCGAGCGCTAACCAAGATCTGATCGAAGTCAGAGTAATTAAATGGCTTGATGACGAGTGCGATTCCCTGATGGGTCGTCGTGCCAGTGACGCCATCGATTGTTCCGCGCGGAACTTCTTTGATCACTAAGTTCTGATTCTTCGCAAGGCGTAGGGACTCGGCGATCTTCTCATCGACCTCGGTGCGTTCGGCGATCAATAACTCTTTTGCTGGAATCTTTGCGCGAAGCGCTTCGACCACAGAGTTCTTACCCGCGACCGCATCACCTGAGGGCTTGGTCTCGCGACGTGATTCTGGGCGGCGATACTCTTCCCGGCGTACTGCTCGGGCTGGTGCGGTTGCTGCCTCGCGGCGCTTGCGTCCTGGACGTGTCATTGAATACTCCAACGTGTTCCTTGTGGTGTGTCTTCAATGAGAATTCCCAAATGAAGGATCTGATCGCGAATCGCATCTGCTGCCGCAAAATCTTTGCGAGCTCTTGCTGCATTTCGTTGATCAAGTGCTAGTTGAATAAGGCCATCGAGGGCTTCAGTGCTTGCTGATCCAGATGCAGTAAATGCGGCGTCGAATGGATCGCAACCAAGAATCGCAAGGGCTCCGCGGACTTCAGCGGCGTAACCACTAACAGCGGCGTTATCTCCCGCTGTTAGTGCAGTATTTCCTAGGCGAACTGCTTCAGAGATCGATGCGAGTGCGGCCGGAACAGCTAAGTCATCATTCATAGCGTCAGCAAAGGTTTGTGAGTACTTCAACTCTGGCTGGGCGCCTGTGACTTCAGCAGCGCGCTTTAAGAATGCCTCGATGCGACGGAGATTTACTGAAGACTCTTCGAGCGCTTCGAAGGAGAACTCGAGCATGGATCGATAATGTGCTGATCCCAAATACCAACGGAGTTCGATTCCGCGAACGCCCTTGTTCAAGATTTCGTGAATCTGAAGTGAGTTACCGAGAGATTTCGACATCTTCTCACCTGATGTTGTGACCCAGGCATTGTGCATCCATCGCTTGGCAAAGCCGTAGCCAGCTGCTTCAGATTGTGCGATCTCATTCTCGTGATGAGGGAAGATCAGATCGAGTCCACCACCATGAATATCAAAGCTCTCACCTAAGTAGGTGTGGGCCATGGCAGAACATTCCAAATGCCAACCCGGTCGACCTGCTCCCCATGGCGTTGGCCACGAAGGATCTCCTGCCTTCGCCGCCTTCCACAATGCGAAGTCACGAGGATCGCGCTTGTGAGTGAGGTCTGCATCTTCAGCAGGTTGTAAATCATCAAGCTTCTGATTAGACAATGTGAGGTAACGCTTAAGTTTGCGAACCTCTAAATAGACATCACCATTACCTGGTGCGTAGGCACTTCCATTTGCAATCAACTTCTCCATGAGTTCGATCATCTGAGTCATGTGACCGGTAGCGCGAGGTTCATAGGTTGGTGGTAAGACATTGAGAGCTGCATATGCCATTGAAAATGCACGCTCGTACTTCATTGCAACAGCCCACCACGGAATCTCTTCATGGACTGCTTTGTGCAAGATCTTGTCATCGATATCCGTAACGTTGCGGATCATTGTGACGTCATAGCCAGTCGCAGTGAGCCAGCGGCGCAAGATATCGAAGTTCACACCAGATCGAATATGGCCGATATGCGGTGGGGCCTGAACAGTGGCGCCGCAGACGTAGATGCCGACCTTGTCTGGAGTGAGCGGCACGAAGCGATCGACGACACGTGTAGCAGTGTCATAGAGGTGAAGTTCGCTGGCCATTAGAGAAGTCTAACGGCTACTGACGGGTGATCAGCGCCGTCGCGATTGCAGATAAGCCCTTGCCCTCGCCTGTAAATCCAAGTCCATCAGTCGTTGTTGCAGATACTGAAACGGCTACTCCACCGAGTGCCTGCGACAGTGCATCGATCGCTTCTTGGCGACGTGGGCCAATCTTTGGGCGATTGCCAACGATCTGAACTGCAACGTTATGAATCACAAAGCCTGCACCTTCAACGATCTTGCGACTTTCTTGCAATAACTTCGCGCCACTTGCACCTGCATACTCAGGTCGTGATGTTCCAAAGTTAGAGCCGAGATCACCGCACTGTGCAGCACTTAGTAGGGCATCACAGATTGCATGTGCAGCAACATCGCCATCAGAGTGGCCATCAACGCCTACCTCGCCTGGCCATTCAAGACCGGCGAGATGTAATGCGCGGGAAGGGTCAGCAGAGAAGGCATGTGCATCGGTACCGATACCAACTCGGAAATCTTGTGAACTCTCACCTAATAAGAATCGGTAGGCGCGTTGAAAATCCTCAGGTGTCGTGATCTTGAGAGCGCGCTCTTCACCAAGGATTACTTTTACTGGAATATCGAGCTCTTCAACGAGGCCGGCATCATCGGTCGCATCTGACTTTGATTTATGCGCAGTAACAAGGGTTTCGTAGGTAAAGCCTTGCGGCGTTTGAATGGCGCGAAGTTTCGTTCGATTTGGAGTCTTTGTGACAAAGCCATCGATATTGACGCGCTTAATTGTGTCAGCAACCTTAAGACCTGGAATCACCGCATCGGCGCCAGCTTCTAACTCTTTAATAATGCGGCGAGCGAGATCTGCGGAGGCGAGTGGTCGTGCGGCATCATGCACCAAGACATAACGAAGATCTTTTGGGAGCACCGAGAGCGCAGCCTTTACCGATTCAGTGCGAGTAATACCGCCGGTAACGATAGTTACATCAGTGCCGAGAAGTGATCGAAATTGATCCTCATAGCCAGCAGGTGCTGCAATAACGATCTGATCTGCAATAGGGGCCATCTGGGCAACAGCGTGTTCGATCAGAGTCTTTCCACCAAGTTGCACAAGGGCTTTGGGCATATTCGCCCCAAGACGTTCACCAGAACCACCCGCAGGGATAATCACTGCAATATTCATCGTTGACTCATCAGAGATTTAGCAGAGTTTCACGAATACCGCGGATTGCTCGCTACAGATTAGGAAGCGAGAACCTCATCGAGAATGACGCCGGCTTTCACTTCATCAGTGCGCTCAGCGAGAGCGAGCTCTGAGATCAAAATCTGCTTCGCCTTAGAGAGCATGCGCTTCTCACCAGCTGAGAGACCACGATCAAGATCGCGGCGATAGAGATCACGGACAACTTCAGCAACCTTGATGACATCACCAGATGCAAGCTTTTCGACATTTGCCTTGTAGCGACGAGACCAGTTTGTTGGTTCTTCGGTATATGGCTGACGGAGAACGCTGAAGACGCGATCTAATCCGGCTGAATCAACGACGTCACGGACGCCGACAAGATCAATATTCTCTGCTGGAACTCGGACGGTGAGGTCCCCCTGGGCTACCTTGAGAACGAGGTAGATCTTCTCTTCACCCTTGATGGTGCGAGTTTCAATCGCTTCGATTAAAGCTGCTCCGTGGTGGGGATATACAACGGTTTCACCGACTTTGAATGACATCGAGTTTTGCGCCTTTCGATAGGGACCAATAATAGCAGGTAAGATTTACATCATGAAACGCAGCCAAGTAGCCCCGTTCGCCATCGGAATTGCCTCACTTTTTCTCTTGACAAGTTGTGGTGCAAGTGGTCCAGACGCCCCTACTCGAAACATCAAGCAAGTAACTGATGGCATCGAAAAGGATTCGGGTTCGATTGCAGCACGCGATGTCTTACTCGTCGCACAACCTGATGGCTCAGCAGTACTCGTTGGAACCTTTATCAATCAAGGCGATACCGCAGATGCACTGACTGGTCTGAGCATCAATGGCGTTGCATTTACGTTAGATAAGCCTTCATATCCGTTGGTGAAGAACCAACCAGTGATCTTTGCAGGCCCAACATCAAATGCTCACGCTGTTATTGCTGGTCTCAATGCTGTGGCAAGTACTCGCGTCAATCTCACGATTACATACGAGAAGGCTCCGGCAATCACTGCCAACGTTCTCGTTCGCGACAAGACTGATATCTATGAAAACGTTGGTTAATCCCAACAATTAAAAAGAAGTAAGAGGTTATGCCTCGAACTTATAACCAAGACCGCGTACGGTCTGGATGTAGAGCGGATTCGCTGGATCGACTTCAACCTTGGCGCGAAGACGCTTGACGTGAACATCTAAGGTCTTGGTATCGCCGAAGTAGTCGCTACCCCAGACGCGATCGATGAGCTGTGAACGAGTTAAGACTCGACCAGAGTTACGAATCAGGAATTCGAGTAGTTCAAACTCTTTCAGTGGCAACTGCACTTGATCGCCATTGACATTGACAATGTGACGTTCGATATCCATGCGCACAGGACCTGCTGTAAGAACCCCATCAGCTACCGTGTCGGTGAAATCTTCACCTTGGCGGCGAAGTACTGCTCGGATGCGAGCTACGAGTTCGCGAGTTGAGTAAGGCTTTGTTACATAGTCATCAGCGCCGAGTTCAAGGCCAACGACCTTATCGACTTCAGAATCCTTTGCGGTCAACATGATCACAGGGACGTTAGAACGCTGGCGAATCTGGCGACAGACTTCAGTACCGGAAAGTCCTGGAAGCATGAGGTCGAGCAAGATCAGGTCTGCTCCGTGGCGATCAAATTCAGCGATAGCGCCATCACCAGTATCTGCGACGCTGACATCAAAGCCCTCGCGTCCCAATAGGTATGAGAGCGCATCCGAGAATGATGCTTCATCTTCGACAACGAGGATCTTCGTCATTACTTGGCCTCCACGGCTTTAAGCGTTGGTTGAGATTCGGTGTGTGAAAGAGGGAAACGGATCGTGAATGTGCTGCCTGCACCTTCAACGGACCAGACGGAGACATCGCCACCGTGGTTGGTAGCAACGTGCTTCACGATCGATAGGCCTAGGCCGGTGCCGCCGGTTGCACGGGATCGTGCTGCATCGACACGATAGAAACGTTCGAAGATTCGTTCAAGGGCATTCTCTGGGATGCCAATACCTTGATCCGAGACAGAGATTTCGGCGATACCTTCAACAACCCGCAAGGCGACAGCAACTCGCGTGCCTTCAGGGCTGTAGTTGATCGCATTCTCGATGAGATTATGAATCGCCATAATCACCTGATCGCGACTTCCATTAATTTCAACGTGCTCTGGAAGACTTAGCACTACAGAGATATTGCGTGACTCGGATGAAAGAGCAGTCTGATCTGCGGCTTCTTTTGTTGCTACAACAAGATCCACAACTTCACCGCTCTTGAGCGGGTCACCATCTTGAAGGCGAGATAGATCGATGATCTCTTGTACCAAGCCCGAGAGTCGTTGCGCTTCGGCCTGCATCCGGTTAGCAAAGCGAGTGATCGCTTCAGGATCATCAGCCGCGCCAAGGACAGCCTCTGAAAGAATAGAGAGTGCGCCAATCGGTGTCTTTAACTCATGGGAGATATTTGCGACGAAGTCACGACGGATCGCATCAAGGCGGCGCATCTCAGAGTCATCGAAGATCAAGATTGCAATTGCGCCATCATCACCGATTGGGGTCACGCGAACCAAGAGATCATGCGTGCCATCCCCGATCGGACCGCGCGGTAACTCCATCGTTGCCTCTTGCTGCTGGCCAGAGCGACGAACTGCGCGGACCAAGGTGAGCAATGAGTTGTTGATAAGGAAATAATCGCGCGTGAGATTAAAGGTCGCGATACCTGGAGTTGAATAAATGATGGCATCAGAACTTCCAAGGACAATTGCCTCAGCATCGATGCTATTCAGTAAGTCGGTAAGGGATGAAGGCAGTGCAGTACTGGCCACAAGGTCGCTACCTTGCAAGACCTCTCGCTTTACTCGATTAAGCCATGCCACCCCCTAATCGTAGGAGTCTCCCCGATGCCTGCCATACGGAATGCACCCATTTGGGTGGAAAACCCCAAATCTTTACCGATTGTTCAAGGCTCGTTCACAGATCAATCGGCAGGGGTGGACGCTTAGAGTTACCCTTGCCCAATGCGCGACATATTCCACGATGAGCTCGAAGCTATCAATGAGACCCTCCTTCGCATGTCAGGGCTCGTTAAAGAGGCCCTCACCGACGCGACCAAAGCGCTCCTCACCAGTGATCTCCAGTTGGCCGAGAAGGTCATCGCCGCCGACGATGTCATTGATCAAATCCACCACGACCTTGATAATCGCACCATTAATCTGATGGCTCGCCAGCAGCCGGTTGCCTCAGATCTTCGCAACTTAGTCTCATCACTTCGTATGTCTGCTGATCTCGAGCGTATGGGCGACCTTGCTCACCACATCGCTAAAACTGCACGGATGCGTTTCCCAAACTGTGCCGTCCCAGAAGTTCTCACATCAATCATTATCGATATGGATAAGACTGCAACCTCTATCGTTGAGAAGCTATCAACAGTCATTCAATATAAAGATGTCAATCGCGCACTCGAACTCGATAAGGATGACGATGCAATGGATGAACTCCATCGCAAGCTCATCGCTGTCTTACTCGGCGATGAATGGACATATGGAATTGAATCAGCAATCGATATGACATTGCTTGGACGTTATTACGAGCGCTTCGGCGATCACGCAGTTTCCATTGCGAATCGCGTCTACTTCACCGTTACCGGTGAATATATTCCTGCGTTCTAATATTTCCGTCTTTTACTTCTTACCCTGATTCGCAACAGCTTCGATCGCTGCCTTTGCTGCTTCAGGATCAAGATACTCGCCGCCACTCTTCTTTGGAGTGAGATCTGCATTGAGTTCGTAGAGAAGTGGAATTCCAGTTGGGATATTGAGCCCAGCGATCGCTTCATCACTAATGCCGTCAAGGTGCTTTACCAAAGCACGCAAGGAATTGCCGTGCGCAGTAACAAGGACGGTCTTATGGGTAAGTAGATCTGGCTTAATATCTGACTCCCAGTACGGAATCATGCGGGTAATAACATCTTTGAGGCACTCGGTGGCAGGCAAGGTCGAACCAAGATCTGCATAGCGTGGGTCGGACGCTTGTGAATACTTATCATCTGCTGCAATTGGTGGAGGTGGAACGTCAAAGGAGCGACGCCACAATTGGAACTGTTCTTCGCCGTATTGTGCGAGCGTCTCTTTCTTATCCTTGCCCTGCAAAGCGCCATAGTGACGCTCATTGAGGCGCCATGAACGGCGGACTGGAATCCAGTGGCGATCACAGGCATCGAGTGCGAGTTGTGAAGTATGGATAGCGCGACGCAAGAGCGATGTGTGAACGACATCTGGGAGAAGGTTGCGGCTTGCGAGAAGTTCTCCGCCGCGCTTTGCTTCACCCTCGCCTGTTGCAGAGAGTCTTACATCGACCCAACCAGTGAAGAGATTGAGTGCATTCCATTCAGATTCGCCGTGGCGTAAGAGGATGAGGTTCATGGCGTAAGAATAACTTAAATTAAATGTTCAAATGCCTTGAGGTTGGCGAGAGATTCCCCACGGCTGACTCGCCAGGCCCATTCGCGCCGGATTGCGGTCGAAAATCCGAGTTCGAGAAGTGG
>JBAXMU010000034.1:0-13108 GCA_037134155.1 Actinomycetes bacterium | reverse complement strand
CTGGTCGCCGCTCTCCCGATTTCGATCAGGCGCTCAACCTCAGAGGCAACAAGCGCATTCATTAACTCTTCGCGATCGCTGAAGTGGTTATAAATTGTTGCGCGCGAGACTTCGGATCGCTCGGCGATATCGTTCATAAGAGATTCGTAACTACCAACGGTTGCGACAGCCTCTTTCGCTCCGGCCAAGATGGCCGCGCGTGATCGTTGATGGGTTGCCATTTGTGGGGCGTACTTCACGGGTTAACGCTTACGCGGCGTCATCCACCACAGTAAGAGCAGGACTCTCTGCGCTCTTGACTTGTGCAACTACATCTAAGAGCAAGGTAGAGAGATTGAGATCGAGCGCTGTACAGATTGCGTTGATCAACTCTGATGAAGGTTCTTTCTGGCCACGTTCAACTTCAGATAAGTACCCGAGTGAGACGCGTGCGCTCTTGGCGACATCGCGCAAGGTGCGACCTTGGGCCACACGCGCACTGCGCAATGTGGTTCCGAGATAACTACGTAACAAGGTCATGGGGTAAGAATACGCGAAAGGCAGGCTAATGCGCTCTCAATTGTGGATTTTCTTACGGCGTCGCGGTCACCAGAGAGGGCGAGTTCGATCGTCATCGTCTCTTTTTTAGATGCAATCGCGATCCAGACCGTGCCAGCCTTCTGGCCGTAGGCCTTTCCTGGCCCAGCAACACCGGTCGTCGCAATCGCAAAATCTGCGCCAAATTGAGTCCGTGCCGACTCTGCCATCTGTTGTGCAACGACTTCAGAGACTGCGGTCGACTTCGTCAAGATTCGCTTTGGGATACCCAAAATCTTCGTCTTGCTGGCATCGCTATAAGTGACCATCGAGCCTAGGAAGATCGCTGAAGATCCAGCGACATCGGTAATTGCACTAGCGAGGCCACCGCCGGTAACCGACTCTGCTGTGGCAAGTGTCAGCTTTCGCTTCTTCATCACCTTGATGATCGCCGTGACCTGATCGATCTGCTTCTGAGTACTCATCGCCTTAAGACCTGCTTGAAGTATTCATAACCTGTTGTGATGGTCAAGAAAATAGTGACGGCCATAAAGATATCGCGTGGGATGAAGAGCCAATGTGGCAGCGGCAAGATAAACCAGCCAACTCCGAAGCCCTGCATCAGCGCCTTTGTCTTTCCACCCTTGCTTGCAGGTATGACGCCATCTGAGATCACAACAAAGCGGAGAATGGTGACGCCAACTTCGCGCACCAGGATCACGATCGTGACCCACCAAGGCAGACGGTGCAAGATCGAGAGTGAGATCATCGCAGTTCCAATTGCAACCTTATCTGCGATTGGGTCGAGCAACTTTCCAAATTCGGTGATCTGATTCTTGGCGCGAGCGATTCGACCATCCATGAAATCGGTGAGACCAATCGCAAAGAAGATGCACCAGGCCAAGATCATCCAGTGATGATCATTTCCGCCATTTTTAAAGAGGGCGTATGCACCAAATGGCGTGAGGAGGATGCGAAGTACCGTCAGAAGATTTGGGATGTTCATAGCGGAATCGCAATCAAGTCAGCACCCGATGCTTCAGAGACGATCGCATCGACGTAGTCACCAACGGCGTACTTGCGTTGGCTCTGAAGTGTTGTCGAACCATCGACTTCAGGGCCTTGGTGTTCGGCTCGTCCTTCTTGGAGATCAGCATCTTCGATCAATACTCGAACCCGCTCGCCAATACGCTCTTCAGCGCGCTGCATAAGGAGTTCATCGACCAAGGTAGAGAGCTGCTCTACTCGAGCATTAATAACGTCTTGCTCCACTTTGTTCTCGTGGTTGAGCGCTTCTGTCTTATCTTCATCCGAATATCCGAAGACGCCGACGGCATCCATGCGAGCCTCGGAGATAAAGTCGACGAGATCTTGGAACTCTTCCTCGGTCTCCCCCGGGAATCCAACGATGACATTTGATCGAATGCCAGCCTCAGGTGAGAGTGCGCGAATCTGTGTGATCAAGTGCAAGAACTTCTCACCGTCGCCAAAGCGGCGCATTCGGCGCAGCAAGGTCTCTGATGCGTGCTGGAATGAGAGATCAAAGTAAGGGACAACCTTCTCGGTTGCGATCATTGCTTGCAACAAAGTCGGACGCATCTCAGCGGGTTGAAGGTATGAGAGGCGGATACGTTCAACGCCATCGATCGCAGCGAGCTCTGGAAGGAGCTTCTCTAAGACTTTCAGGTCCCCTAAATCTTTTCCATACGATGTCGTGTTCTCGCTGACAAGGAAGAGTTCGGTGACGCCATTATCAACGAGCCACTTTGCTTCATCCAAGATCTCAGTTGGTCTACGTGAGATGAAAGATCCGCGGAAGGATGGGATCGCACAGAATGAACATCGTCGATCGCAACCAGATGCGATCTTTAATGGTGCAACTGGATCATTATTAAGACGCTTACGGACGACGCGTTGGCCTTGACCGAGTGAACCAACTGCATCAGATATCGGTGCAGGCTTAGTTGCTTGGCGCTCACTAGGGGCGAGTGGAAGAAGTGATCGACGATCCTTTGGCTTATGTGCCTCAATCGAACCGCCAGCCATAATGGTCTGCAGGCGTTGTGAGATATCTTCGTAATCATCAAAGCCCAAGATCGCATCTGCTTCAGGGAGCGCATCAGCGAGTTCATTGCCATAGCGCTCGGCCATGCAACCAACTGCGACGACAGCTTTGGTGACGCCATTTCCCTTCAGTGAATGAGCCTCAAGGAGTGCATCTACTGAATCCTTCTTTGCGCTCTCAATAAAGCCGCAGGTATTAATAAGGGCTACTTCGGCCTCGGAGGCATCATCGACCAAGGTCCAGCCATCAGCTGCAAGGCGGCCTGCTAGCTCTTCGGAGTCGACCTCGTTACGTGAACATCCAAGGGTGACAAGGGCGACGGTTCTCATTGAACGAATCCTACCTGTAAGGCAGTGCGAAGCAGCTTATGCGCAGATGAGGGATTAGCCGTTAGATGCAGGCGGTTCGAAGCTCAATGTCTTCACTTCACCAACAGCGCCGAGTAGGCCCTGTGACTTGCCATTTACAGTCACTGTGACTGCGCCAGCATTTCCAACCGTCATGAAGAGGCCATTGGATGGGTCGAAGGTCTGCGACTGACCATTGCTGATCTTGCCAGAGAAGATCTTCGTTCCCTGTGAATCATTGACTGAAAGCCAGGACGTACCAGCTGATGCGGTGACGACTACTCCACGGCCAGTTGTGACTGTGCCGGACGGGGTTGATGGAGTCGCATTCGTTGTCGTCTTTTGTGCAGACGATGAATGGCTCTGGCTTGTTGCGACGGTGGAGACCGAACTCTTATGTGTCAGTGATTTTGAGAGCGCCATTCCGGTTGGAATGATGATTGCTACTCCAACGATCACACTTGCTGCAGTTGCAATTAACTTTGGTGAAATATTGAGGCTCTGTTTGCGACGAAGAGCAGTTGCGTTGTTCTCTTCAAGCAACTCGATCATTGGGCGGTTGCTCTCGCCAGTAATCTCTTCAAAAGATGAGATGAGTCGATCAGTATCGGCATTAAGAAGTTTTGCGATTGTGCGGATATGGCCACGCGCATAGGTGGTGCCACCCGATGAGGAGAACTTCTCTTCCTCTAAATCACGGATGACAGTTTGTGGAATTCGAGTGAGTGAGGCGATTTTCTCAACAGAGTAGCCAGCACTCTCACGCGCTTCGCGTAGATAGTTACCGACTGACATGGAGTACCTCGTAGATCTCGATTAGGGGATGGAACCGAGGGGCTAAGGGTAGAACGAGGAAAGGTTAATAGACAAATCTTTTTGGGTGAACAGATGGGGTGAGCGTGGGCTTACTGGAAGCCTTGGATCTCCTCAAGGACATCTGGCATCTGTTCGGCGTTGATCAAGACCTCACGCGCCTTCGAACCTTCGGATGGTCCAACGATGCCACGACTCTCCATGAGATCCATCAAGCGACCAGCCTTGGCAAAGCCAACACGGAGTTTGCGTTGCAACATCGATGTCGATCCGAATTGAGTACCCACTACAAGTTGAATTGCCTGCAACAAGAGATCCATATCGTCGCCGATGTCATCTTCAATCACCTTAGATCTAATCGGTGCATTGAGATCGATGCGATAGACCGGCTGAGCTTGTGACTTCACAAAGTTCACGACTGCTTCTGATTCACGTTCAGAGACATAAGCACCTTGAATTCGAACTGGCTTACTTGCACCCATTGGCAAGAAGAGTCCGTCACCTTGTCCAACAAGTTTCTCTGCACCCGGTGTATCGAGAATAACGCGCGAATCAGCAAGGCTTGATGTTGCGAAAGACAGACGTGACGGAACGTTTGCCTTGATGAGACCAGTAACAACATCCACAGAAGGACGCTGGGTTGCAATCACTAAATGGATACCAGCAGCACGAGCGAGCTGTGTAATACGGACGATGCTCTCTTCTACTTCGCGAGCTGCAACCATCATCAAATCTGCTAACTCATCGATGATGACGAGCAGGTATGGATAAGGCTCGAGAACTCGTTCGCTACCTGCAGGAAGATTGATCTTCTTCGCTTTGACTGCCTTATTGAAATCATCGATGTGGCGGAAGCCAAAGGCCGAGAGATCGTCATAACGTTGATCCATCTCACGCACTACCCATGACAAGACATCTGCTGCCTTCTTAGGGTTGGTGATAATCGGAGCAATGAGGTGCGGAATGCCTTCATAGCTGGTGAGTTCGACTCGCTTTGGGTCGATCATGACGAGGCGGACTTCATCTGGCGTTGCACGCATCAAGACGCTGACAACAAGTGAGTTGATCATCGATGACTTACCGGCACCGGTCGCACCAGCGACAAGTAGGTGTGGCATCTTCGCCAAATTGGCACAGATAAAGGATCCTTCAACATCTTTACCGAGCGCAATCACCATTGGGTGCGCCTCTGAACTTGCAACCGATGAGCGGAGAACATCGCCAAGGTAGACGATCTCACGATCGGTATTTGGAATCTCGATACCCACTGCAGATTTACCAGGGATCGGCGAGAGGATGCGAACATCGCTACTTGCGACTGCGTAGGAAATATTCTTTGAGAGCGCAGTAATTGCTTCAACCTTTACGCCCGCGCTGAGCTCTACTTCATAGCGTGTGACAGTGGGTCCGCGCATAAAGCCAGTGACAGTTGCATCGATATTGAATTGATCGAAGAGTTGAGTGAGCGAGGCTACGACAGTCTCATTCGCCTTCGACTTCGCCTTTGATGCAGGGCCAGTCTTCAGCAAATCCATCGATGGCAATTGGTATGGAGTATCGGCGGCGAGAATCATCTGGTGTGCAGGAGTAGTTGGCGCAGGGCGTTGTGGCAGAGTCGGCTTAGGTTCGGTCGCTACTGGCACCTCGACCGTGAACTCTTCATCAAACTCTTCTTCATCGATAGGTTCTTCTTCAACCTCATTGAAGGCGTTGAACTCTTGGACAAGTGGCGTATCAAAGGCTGGGGTCTCGCTGATCTCAAACTCTTCGGTCAACTCGCGAGAAGCGCGGCGATCACTCGCGCGCACTCGACCGAGTCGGAAGAGCGCCTTGATCTTTGCAATGACGCGTGAGAGCGGAGTTGCAGTAACGACTAATACTCCAAAGAAGAAGAGCAGAAGAAGAATTGGTACAGCGAGAATATTTGTAGTGAGAGCAACGAGCGGAGTTGAGATCGCGTAACCGAGCCAACCACCACCCCCTTGCATAGCGGTCTTACCGGTATCCCCTACCGACCCATTAAAGATATGGAGCAGGCCAGTGGAAGTGAGCAATAAGAAGAGTGTGCCGATAGTGATTCGTCCGGTTGCAGGGCCTTCATCCGGGGATTTGAAGAGGCGCACTGCAAAGTAGATAAAGATGATGGGTGAAAGATAAGCGATCTTGCCAATGCCACCGAAGAGCGCGGCGCGAAGTGCGCTGCCAACAAAGTTGTTGAGATGGAACCAGGTTCCTGCAGCTGAGATCAGCGCGAAGATCAGAACAAGAAAGGCGAAGCCATCACGTTGGTGTGCTGGGTCCAACTCCTTCGCTCCTCTGAAGACGAAGCGAATCGAACTTCCAAAGAGTTTGGCCAGGAGTGTCCAGAGGGTATGAAGAGCCTTGGCAAAGGCTCCGAGAACAGAGTTCTTCTTACCTCGACGTGCGGGTGCTTTCTTGCGTTTTGCCATAATCCCCTAAGCCTAAAGAGCAGTGAACTCTCGCTGGGCTAGGCGCGCCGAGGTTAGACCTCGATGACAACCGGAACGATCATCGGCTTGCGACGATGCGCTTCTCCGACCCAACTGCCGACAGTGCGGCGTACTACTTGTTGGAGCTGATGAGTTCCGTTAACACCACCAGCAACAGCCTTCGCCATCGCCTTCTCGATCATGCTCTTCACTTCATCAAAGAGCGCGGCATCTTCAGTAAAGCCACGGGCATGGATATCTGGGCCAGCGACGATCTTGCCGCTCTGTGAATCGATGACAACAACGACAGAGATGAATCCTTCTTCACCCAAGATGCTGCGATCCTTGAGCGAGCTCTCGGTGATCTCACCGATCGAGTGGCCATCCACGTAGACAAATCCAACTGGGACTGCGCCCGCGACGTCGGCATAGCCATCGTGCATATCAACGGCGATACCGTTATCGACGACGATCGTATTGTTTCGAGGAACGCCAGTCTTGATAGCGAGTTCGGCATTAGCGCGCATATGGCGCCATTCACCGTGAATTGGCATCACATTCTTTGGCTTCACAATGTTGTAGCAGTAGAGCAACTCCCCTGCCGCTGCGTGGCCAGAGACGTGAACCATCGCATTGCCCTTGTGCACGACATCGGCACCAAAACGAGTGAGCTCATTAATAACGCGATAGACCGGGTTCTCGTTGCCGGGAATCAAACTTGATGCAAGAACGACGGTATCGCCCTTACCCACTTTGATCTCGTGTTCGCCATTTGCCATACGCGAGAGCGCTGCAAGTGGTTCACCTTGAGATCCAGTACAGATGAGTACAACTTGATCGCCGTAGTCACCGATATTTTTAGAGTCAACAACAAGTCCTTCTGGGACTGTGAGGTAGCCAAGATCTTGCGCAAGCTTCATGTTGCGAACCATGGATCGACCAACGAAGGCGACCTTGCGATCGTGAGACTCTGCGATATTGAGAATCTGTTGGATGCGGTGAACATGTGATGCGAATGAAGCGACAATCACGCGACGCTTCGTTGCGCGGAAGGCGCGATCGAGTGCCGGAATGATGTCTCGCTCTGACGTTGTGAATCCTGGAACATCAGCGTTGGTGGAGTCGGTCATAAAGAGATCGACGCCTTCAGTGCCAAGTCGTGCAAAGGTTGCGAGATCGGTGATGCGACCATCAAGTGGAAGTTGATCCATCTTGAAATCGCCCGTTGCGAGGACGACGCCGGCTTCGGTCTTAATCGCGACGGCAAGTGCATCTGGAATTGAGTGGTTTACTGCGATGAACTCAAGTGTGAATGGACCAAACTTCTCGACCATTCCAGCGCGCACTTCACGGAGTGGTGCAGAGATACGGCGCTCTTTCAGCTTTGCTTCTGCAAAGGCGAGTGTGAGCTTTGAAGCAACGACTGGGATATCTGCGCGCTCTTTAAGAAGGAATGGCAGCGCACCAATATGGTCTTCGTGGCCATGTGTGAGGAATACGGCGACAACATCCTTCAGGCGATCGCGGATATAACTAAAGTCAGGGAGGATTAGATCAATGCCGGGCTGGCTTTCATCTGGAAAGAGCACGCCGCAGTCAACGATTAAGAGTTGGCCCTCATACTCGAAGACCGTCATGTTGCGACCAATCTCGCCGAGGCCACCAAGGGCGACGATGCGAAGAGTCTTTGGAGCTAACTTTGCTGGATAGGGAAGATCTGGATGGGGATGATTCATTATTTAAGTACGACTCCGCCTTGTTGAAGGTCCTTCCGCAATTGCGCGATCTGCGCCTCGGTGGCATCAACAAGTGGCAAACGTGTAAATCCGCCAGGCAAGCCCATCATGGTGAGCGCAGCCTTAGTCAATATCGCACCTTGAGTGCGGAAGGTTCCGGTGAATACCGGTAATAGTTTCTGGTGAATTTCAAGTGCACGTGCAGCATTTCCTGCAAACCAGGCATCGAGCATCTCACGAAGTTCGTTGCCAACGGTATGTCCGCAGACTGATACAAAGCCGACAGCTCCAACTGAGAGCAGCGGCAGGTTGAGAATGTCATCGCCAGAGTAAACCGGAAGTCCGGTGCGGGCGATAACCCAAGAAGTGGATGCAGGGTTTCCCTTTGCATCTTTAAGCGCAACGATATTTTTTACTTCAGCGAGACGACAGATGGTGTCTTGCTCGATCTCTACACCGGTACGGCCCGGGATGTCGTACATCATGATCGGAAGATCTGTAGCAGCAGCAACCGCCTTGAAATGCGCTTCGATACCGGCTTGTGGTGGCTTGTTGTAATAAGGAGTAACGATCAACAAGCCATCGGCGCCAACTTCAGCGCAACGCTTTGCTTGATCGACGGTATAGGAAGTCTCATTATCGCCAGCGCCGGTCAGCACCTTTACGCGGTCGCCTACTGCCGCCTTAACAACGCGAATGATCTCGAGCTTCTCTGAAGTCTTTGTCGTTGGGGCTTCACCGGTTGTGCCATTGACGGCAATTGCGTCGTGGCCATGGTCGGCGAGATGGTTCGCAAGGGTGGCGACGCCATCCCAATCGATTGCACCATCTTTATCAAATGGGGTAACCATCGCGGTGATCATCCGGCCAAAAGGCGCCTGGATCTGCTGGGTACTCATGGGTGGAACATTACCTTGAATTACGGGGCTACACGTCCAGATTTCTGGAAGGCGCCGTATGTAATAGGCATGAGTTTGGCGAATTCGGCTTCCATCTTCTCGGCGACCATCTCAATTTCACGTTGAGGGTAGCTTGGGAAGTGCGATCCTTCGCGTGCGGTACGCAGGGAGAGGAAGTTCATCAATGCACGTGCATTCATCGTGACATACATGGATGAGTAGAGAGTGACTGGCAATACGGCACGTGCTACTTCGCGTGCAACGCCGGCATCAAGCATCTTCTGATAGTTCGCGTAAGCGACGATGCAACTCTCTTTAATTGCATCGACCGTCAATTGAAACTGTTCTGGCGTGCCTTCAACAAATTCGTAAGCGCCAGGCTTTCCGATCTGAACGAGGCGACGATCTTTACTTGGAATGTAGAAGACCGGATTGAGTTCGCGATAACGGCCGCTCTCTTCGTTATAAGAAGCAATGCGATGGCGCATGAATTCGCGGAAGACAAAGATCGGGGCCGAAACAAAGAAGGTCATTGAGGTGTGCTCAAATGGTGAGCCATGGCGTTCACGGGCGAGGTAATTGATCAGACCTTCGGCGCGAGAAGCATCCTGCCCGACAGCATCAAGAGATTGTTCGCCGGCGGTTGAAACACGTGCTGCCCAGATGACATCTGAATCACTTGCGCTGGACTTCACGAGCTCAACACTCATGTCATCGCGGAAGATGATCTCTTTTGGGGTATCTGACGTATCTCGGGCTTGGGCTTCGCTCATGAGAGGAATTTAGCCATCCCCTAGGGATACTGGCGGTATTAAGGCAGAATATCGGCGTGTCAGTGAAGCGCGATTCCTTCAGCCTCTCCTTTGCGGTCGGGGCTTACGGCACCGCCTTTGGTGCGGCGAGTGTCACCGCTCACTTCTCGGTCCTGCAGACCTGCTTGCTCTCACTCCTCACCTTCTCGGGCGCATCGCAGTTTGCGGTCATCGGAGTCGTTGGTGCAGGTGGAAGTGCGCTCTCGGCGATTGCAACGGCCTCACTTCTCGGAACGCGTAACGCACTCTATGGCGTGCGCATGGCACCGATTCTTAAGGTGCGAGGTTTTAAGCGCGTTGTTGCTGCGCAAGTAACTATTGATGAATCAACTGCGATTGCTACTGCCCAATCAGATGAAGCCGATCAAGTAACAGGCTTTTGGCACACTGGTTTTGGCGTCTTTGTATTCTGGAATATCTTCACACTCCTTGGCGCACTTGGCGCGAAGGCGATTGGAAACCCATCTGCATGGGGGTTAGATGCTGCTGTCCCCGCCGCTTTCATAGGGTTGGTCTGGCCACGTTTGATCGATACCAAGACGCGATTAATTGCTGGGGCTGCGATTGTGCTCTCACTCGCCCTGGTTCCATTCACACCAGCCGGTGTTCCAATCATTACTACTGCGCTCTTAGCGATCATCGTTGGGTGGCGCGCATGAGCATTCAATGGATTGCCGTTATCGGAACGAGTGCGTTCGCATTTGCCCTGAAATTTATCGGCCACAGCGTGCCATCAAAGTGGCTGGCGAACCCACGGATTATTCGTATCAATGCACTGATTCCGATTGTCTTGCTCACTGCCCTTGTCGCGGTCAATGCGGTTACGGTGAAGACGAAGATTGTGATCGATCACCGCATGGCTGGATTAGCAGTTGCAATTACGGCGCTCTTCTTCAAATTACCGTTCCCGGTGATAGTGCTCGGCGCCGCAGTTGGTTCGGCGATCGCCTACCACTTCGGAAATTAACTGATAGAAATTAGAGAATAGAGAGTGCTTCTAGCTTTGCCTTGAGGTCATTATCTGAAGGCTCGGTGAGGTGGGTGCCATCTTCGAAGACAATCACAGGGATCGACTTCGCTCCCCCGTTAATTTCAACAACCTTGTCAGCAGCTGAGAGATCCTGCTCAACATCGATATAGGTAAAGGCGACATTGTTCTCTTCCATAAAGCGCTTGCTGCGACGGCAATCTCCGCACCAATCAGCGCCATACATCGTTACTGCAGCCATTTCTATCTCCTTCTGAGTGGGTTCTTAAACTTACTTGAGATCCATAAAGTGTTCGAGGCCAAAGGTGAGGCCAGGATGTGTAACAACGTTTCTGATACCGAGTAATACTCCTGGCATGAAGCCGGTGCGGTCGATCGAATCATGGCGAATGGTGAGAGTCTCACCGAGGTCACCAAGAATTACTTCCTGGTGAGCAACGAGTCCACGAAGACGAACTGAATGCACGGGGACTTCACCAACTAGCGCACCACGTGCACCATCAAGTGATGTGGATGTCGCATCTGGCATCGGCTCTTTATTTACTGAACGACGTGCCTCAGTGATGAGTTCGGCGGTGCGAACTGCGGTTCCAGATGGCGCATCAGCCTTATTTGGATGATGAAGTTCGACGATCTCTACCGATTCAAAGTACTTAGAAGCTTGTGCGGCGAACTGCATCATCAGCACTGCGCCAAGACCAAAGTTTGGGGCGATTAGAGCGCCAACCTTCGGCTGAGTTGCGAGCCAGCCCTTGATCTGTGCGAGCTTGCCCTCATCAAAACCAGTAGTACCTACAACAACGCTGATGCCATTCTTAATCGCGAATTCAAGATTGCCCATCACTGCATCAGGATGGGTGAAATCGACGATGACCTGCGCACCTGACGAAGTGAGGAGATCGAGTGAATCACCAAGATCGATCTGCGCGACGAGTT
Organism: Actinomycetes bacterium; assembly: GCA_037134155.1. Classification (GTDB taxonomy): domain Bacteria; phylum Actinomycetota; class Actinomycetes; order Nanopelagicales; family Nanopelagicaceae; genus PALSA-747. The sequence continues at coordinate 1,546 of JBAXMU010000034.1, read as the reverse complement.
CGAGATCAGCAGCAGCCGAGACTGCCTTACAAGCCTCTGACCCCATGCGGCCCTTTGCTCCGAGCACTGCGACTTTGATACTCATGCGATTACCTTTTCAAATTTAGTACTGCTCTTAAATGGACCAACGATGGCAAGCGTAGAAGGTTTTGGTAGTAAGTCGCTAGCAATTTGATGAACTTCTTCTGGTGTCACAGCAGCAATCTGGCGCAAGATCTCATCAAAGCCCATGATCTCGCCGTAGACGAGCTCACTCTTACCGATACGGCCCATGCGAGAGAAGGTATCTTCCTGGCTCAAGACGAGTGATCCAGAGACTGCGCCCTTGGCGCGCTTGATCTCTTCATCAGTCAGGCCGTTGGCTGCGACATCGTGGGTAATCTCAAGAATTAACTTTGCTACTTCCTCGGCCTTTTGCGGCTGGCAACCAGCGTAGAAAGCGAGCGAGCCTGATCCAGCGAATTGCTGAACAAATGCATAGGTTGAGTATGCCAAGCCACGCTTCTCGCGAATCTCTTGGAAGAGACGTGATGACATTCCACCGCCAAGTGCTGAAGCGAGGATGCTCAATGCAAAGCGACGTGAATCGTTTCGAGCGACGCCTTCAACACCAAGGAGCAAGTGAGTCTGCTCGGTCTTGCGATCATGAATCTTTACGCGGCCAGCACCTGGGGTGCGAGCCTTTGTTTCGGTACGAAGATTTGGCAGTGCATTCGGGACATCCAGGAAGCCATCGCGAGAGAGGGCTGCTTCGACGATCTTTACGACCTGCTTGTGCTTCACATTGCCAGCGACAGCAACGACGATATCTTGTGGGCGATAACGCTTCTTGTAATAGTTGAAGACCGCGCTTCGGCTCATCGAGTTGATTGAATCGACCGTACCAAGGACAGATCGTCCCAGTGGGGTATCTCCGTAATAGCTCTCTAGATAAACATCGTGGATGAGATCTGAAGGATCGTCATCGCGCATCGCAATCTCTTCTAGAACAACAGTGCGCTCTGAATCGAGATCGGCGGCGGTAATAATGGATGAGGTGATGAGGTCTGCAATCACATCTACAGCAAGGTTAAAGTCAGTATCGATCACACGGGCATAGAAGCAGGTGTACTCCTTGCCGGTGAAGGCATTCATCTCGCCACCAACGGCTTCAATGGATGATGAGATCTCCATCGCGCTTCGGGTGGGGGTGCCTTTAAAGAGCAGGTGCTCTAGAAAATGTGAAGCTCCCGCGACAGATGGTGTCTCGTCGCGAGAGCCTACATTTACCCAAATTCCGACAGTCGCAGAGCGAACTGTGCTGACTTCTTCAGTCACGATCCGAAGACCGCTGGGCAAGACTGTTTTGGTCATTAAATCAGATCAGTTATTCAGATTTTTCTGAAGCAGCAGATGAAAGTGTTCCATCAGGCATGACCGCTACCAAAGAGAACTTGCCCTTTGGATCGATCTCTGCGATTTCAACTTCAATCTTCTCGCCGACCTTCATGACCTCTTCGAGGTTCTCAATGCGCTTTCCACCATGCATCTTGCGGATCTGCGAGAT
>JBAXMU010000033.1:0-13895 GCA_037134155.1 Actinomycetes bacterium | reverse complement strand
GCGATCGCGCTACAAGAAGATAATCGCCAGAACCGTATTCTTAGAGTCATCTTCTTCCTTCCATCCGTTACCTCTTCAGTCGCAATCACCCTGGTATGGGGATGGGTATTCGGCGGAACAAGTATCGGTATGGCCAACGCGGTCCTTCAGCGACTTGGCATCATCAGCCACCCAATCGAATGGTTGGCAACGCCCCCACTCGCAATTCCGATTCTGATTTTCCTCTCGGTATGGGGTGGAGCTGGTTTCGGAATGATCCTCTTCCTAGCCGGACTCAATGCAATTCCAAGTTCGTACTACGAGGCAGCTGTGATCGACGGCGCGGGTCCACGCGAGCGATTCAGGTACATCACACTCCCACTCTTGCGCCCCGTGATGGTCTACGTGGGAATCACGGGCACCATCGGCGCTTTCCAGATCTTTGAAACGATCTATCTCATCTTCCCATCATCTGTCGGAAGTATCGGTGGCTTTAAAGATGAAGCCCTCATGATCGTTCCTTACCTCTATGACGCTGGCTTCAAACACTTCAGGCTCGGCTATGCCTCAGCTGTCGCCTGGGTCCTCTTTGCCATCATCTTCCTTATCAGCCTGGTCAATCTCAGATTAACAAAGTCTTTGGAGGACTTGCGATGAGCGTCTTTACTCAAGTTCCAAGCGAGCAGAAGAGCTCTGGCGAAGATCTTAAAGAGATGGATCGCTTCGGAGGATTCACTAACCCTTATGAACAGAAGGGGAAGTACCGTTCGCTTCGTAAGCTTCCGCTCTACTTCATGATCATCATCATGATCGCGCCGTATTACTGGATGATCACATCCAGCTTTAAATCGGTAAAAGAGCTACAGATGAATCCACCTACCTTCTGGCCAAAGAAGTGGATCATTGGAAATTACTACGATCTTCGCTTCAATCCATTGAAGTTCCAACAGGATGTTCAGCAGGGGCTCTTCCAGCGTTTTCCAGAACTTAAATATGGCTTCCTACGCTTCATCTTTAATAGCCTCTTTGTCACAGTCACAGTTACTTTCTCAACGCTCTTTATCGGAGCGCTAGCCGCTTATGTCATTAGCAAGCACCGATTTAAGGGAAAGCGCGTCATCTATCTTGTCATTATCGGATCGATGATGATCCCATGGCAGGTAGGCATCATCCCTAACTTCCTTACGGTGAAGACATTTGGCTGGATCAATACCTATTGGGCTTACATTATTCCGGCCCTACCAAAGGCATTTATCGTCTTCTTCCTCGCCCAATATCTATCAGGCATCCCTGATGAACTCATGGAAGCTGCTCGTATTGATGGCGCAGGCGAATACCGCATCTTCTGGAGCATCGTCTTGCCTTTGATGAAGCCGGCACTGGTTGCGATGATGATCTTGACTGCGATTGGTGAGTGGAACAACTTCTTGTGGCCATTGATTATTACCGATTCGCAATCGATGTATAACCTGCCACGAGCGATCGCTGATATCTCAAATTCAGCTCAAGGTAATCTCGGCACCCAGGGCGTCTTGATGGCTGCGGCGCTCTTAACTTCACTTCCAACGATCTTGCTCTTCTTCTTCACGCAGAGACACTTCGTTCGAGGCATCGTTCTATCAGGAATTAAATAAGAGAAAATGTCCAGATCGTTAGGAAGGCCTTCCTCAAGCAAGAGCAAAATCTTGATACTCACCCTTGCCCTAACGCTCTTTGGCGCCTTTGAATTTCCCCATGCGAGTGCAGCGACGCTCTCTTGGGTAGTGAGAGATCAAGGTTCGGTAAATACACCAACGACCTTGGCAGTAGTTGGTCTGGGTCAAGGCAGTAATGCATTTGATCCTGCGACAGCGAACGTCACGGCAAAGATCACAACACCAGACGGGACCGAACTTCAAACCGCCCTCTTCTGGTTCCAAGATTATGCACTTGTGACGCACTTCTCGCAGGTGAGCAGCCAGCCCGTGGGAGCTGGCGAGTGGCGACTTCGCTTGCGGACCATGAAAGTCGGTACTTATACGATCAAAGTAAGTGCCACGATTGATGGATCAACAATCACAGTCCCTGACTTCACCTTTGAATCGAAAGTTGCAAGCGCACCTCAATTTGCCGCGAACACTCTTGGTTTCACCCGTGGCGATGCACCATTTGTACCGATCGCTTACAACATCGCGTGGTCCAATCGTTATGAAGAGATCACCAAGTACACGCAGTGGTTCAAAGCGGCATCGGCAGCAGGAGTGAATCTCGCTCGTGTCTGGATGGCATCATGGGATATGGGTATCGAATGGGCAGATACCGGCCTAGGTAATTATTCAGGCAGGCTAGATCGCGCTTGGGCGCTCGATCAAGTCTTTGCTATCGGTCAGAAATATGGAGTCAATATTGATTTGGTTCTTCTGAACCACGGAGCATTCTCGGAATCAACGAATCCAGAGTTCTTCTCGAGTCCATACAACAGTTCAAATGGCGGACCGATCTCAGATCCAGCGAAGTTTGTAACAGATCCAACTTCAATCAAGTTCTGGCATCAACGCCTTCGCTATATCGCAGCCCGTTGGGGAGCAGAGCCAAATCTCTTCTCGTGGGAATGGTGGAATGAAGTTAACTTCACTCCGATCGATCAAACAGAGCTCACAACGTGGATCAAAGATTCACATGTCTTTGTCGATCAATTTGCCCCGTATAAGACATTAACGACGACCTCTTGGTCCAACGGTGCAAGTTTGCGCGATTGGTCGAGCGTCGACTACGTGAGTATCCATATCTATGACTCAAGCGACCCAATTAAGTCGATGGGCATTCAATATCAAGCCATTAAGGCGGTCGCACCAGATAAACCTGCGCTGATTGCCGAATTTGGTTCTGGCTCAAATGGTGAAGATGTCTTTGTCGATCCATATGGTCTGCACCTCCATAATTCTCATTACGCCGCTACCTTCATTGGCTTTGGCGCACCGGCTTCTTACTGGTGGTGGGATAACTATGTAGACCCACTTAACTTGTGGAAGAACGAGAAGGGCCTTACGGCTTTGATCAAGGGTCTTGATGTGGCTCATATGAAGCCAGGCGAGGCTTTTGGAGTCGCTAAATCAACTGCTCTCACACTGACAGATGCTGATCATCTTCTTGGCTGGGTAAGGCTAGATGCTTATTGCTTGAGCGGCCAGGCTACACTTCGGTTAGATGCTGCACTCCTCGCGCTTAAAACTCATAAAAAGCTGCAGACCGTCTTCCCAACACCAACATCAAAGGGTGGCCCGCTCACCGTTAATCTTCCTTCAGTAGGAAACTTCAAACTCACTTTCACCGACTCAGAGACGGGCAAGGTAATCTCATCGACGACCTTGCGCGCAACAGCAGCACGAGCGACAATTAAGGTTCCGGCTTTTACTGGCGATATCGCATTCCGTGCCGATCGAGTGGGGAGCTAATCTCTATGTCTCCTCAATCATCTACACCGCAAAGTCATCCAACACTGGCCGACGTAGCAGCGATCGCCGGTGTGAGTGTGAAAACAGCATCACGCGTTCTGAATGAGTCAATGAATGTCTCTGAAGTGACTGCCGCGAAAGTACAACAGGCAGCAAATTTGCTGGGCTATCGTTCGAATCGATTAGCCCGCGAGCTCAGGACTGGAACACTCTCGAACCTGATTGGAATGATCGTCTCTGATCTAGCCAATCCGTTCTATGCCGGCTTAGCGTCAGGTGCTGAAGAAGAACTTTCAAAGAATGGTCTTGATCTACTCCTTGCAACCTCTCGCGATGATGGCGAACGCGAACGCCTCCTTGTTGATTCTCTCCTTGAACGAAGAGTCCGCGGACTTATTATCGTTCCGTCGGCAGAGGACTACTCCTATCTCCATACCGAACGTAAGCGCGGAGTTTCGATCGTCTTCGTTGACCGTCCAGGACCTTATCTGGATGCAGATAGTGTCTTGAGTGATAATCAAGGCGGAATTGCGACGTGCATTGATCGACTCATTGCTCAGCGTTGCAAGAGCATCGCCCTCATCGCTGACAATGCCAAGATTTGGACTGCGTCACAACGTATCGAAGGTTTTAAGCGAGCCCTCTTAACCAGAAAACTCGACCCATCATCATCACCAATTGTGAGTGAGATTCACACGATTGATTTAGCTGAAAAAGCAGCGCGAGAACTGCTTCTTCGGAAGAATCCGGTCGATGGTATCGTTGCATCAAACGATCTCATCGCGATTGGAGTTGCGCATGCCGTCGCATCTCTGGGTGCACAGTGCAAGGTTGTCTCATTCGATGATTTCGCAACCTCAAAATTGATGAACGTCCCAACCCTGGATCACGATCCACGCAGACTCGGTGCCCTAGCTGCAGAAAGCCTCATGCGACGAATTAATAATCCAACAGAAAAGAACTTTGGTGAGGTTCTGATGAAATTAAGTTTTAGAGAAGAACCAATAAAGGCGGTGACAAGTAATGGGTAATCAAGTTCTTGCAGTCGATATTGGAGCAACGAAAGTTGCCCTCGCTCTAGTTGATGAGACGATGCGCGTCTCAGAGAAGCATGAGATTCGAGTCAGCAATGAAACGGATCTTTGGTCAGAGATCGCTCGCCACTCCCTTGAAATTGTTAATAAGGTCGAGGATAAATTTCTAGGGGTAGGTATCGGTTCTGCCGGTCCATTACATCTCACAACTGGATCAATTAGCCCAGTCAATATTCCACAATGGCGCAATTTTGGAATTGTGGAGTGCTTCCGCAAAACCTTAGGCGTTGATGCAGTTGTTTTGCATGGCGACGCCTTGGCCTTCACTCATGCCGAACACCGCCTTGGAGCTGGCCGCGGGGTTGAAAATCTCCTTGGCATGGTTGTCTCAACCGGTATCGGTGGCGGTTTAATTCTCAATAACTCTGTCTTCAACGGCGACTCTGGAAATGCGAGCTTTATCGGGCACCATACGATCAACTTTGATGGAGTGGCCTGCACCTGTGGTCGCTTCGGCTGCGTTGAAACCTACGCAAGTGGACCACGGATGGCCGAGATCGCCCGATCTCGTGGCTGGAAGTCAGATTCTTATTCATTTATCGCGTTGGCAGAGGATGCTCGTGCCGGAAATGCGACCGCCCTTGAGGTCATCGATGAAGGCACGCGTGCCCTCGCCGTTGGCATCGTAAATACCTTGGCCACACTTGATATTCGCACCGTTGTGCTTGGCGGGGGCGTTACTCAGGCCGGCGATATCTTCTGGAACCCGCTCCGTAAGCATGTGAAGAACGAGTCCCGATTCACCTCATTTTTGGAGAACGTCGACCTCAGGTCGGCAGAGCTAGACCGCAATGCGGGTGTTATCGGCGCCGCACTTGGTGTCATCGCCGAATTAGAGAAGTTTGATCGCGTACCTCATTTGAATAAGCAGAGAGGCTAATCAATGGAGCTGGAGAAATCTGAACGACCTTGGGGACGATACGAAGTTCTTCAGGAGTCGCAGACTCATAAGGTGAAGTGCATCTGGGTCTCTCAAGGAAAGCGTCTCTCATACCAGCGCCATGCAAAGCGCGCAGAACATTGGTTCATCGTTCAGGGATCTGGTGAAGTCACTATTGATGGCGTTATCAAGCCAATTTCTACAGGTGACACTGTTGACTTTGGTATCGGCGTTCTCCACCGCATTTCAAATACTGGCGATCAAGAGATTATTTTTGTTGAAGTTCAAACCGGCACATATTTCGGTGAGGATGATATCGAGCGCGTCGAAGATGACTTTGGAAGATAGGGCATAATGAAGAATTCACTCACCCAGGTAGATAAGAATTGGTCCCTAGCTCTCACACCTAAAGCGGATGCATTTAGTGCCACCGGTGTTGTCGATGGCCACAATGTCTGGCGTAATCAGTCGGTCGTAAAGAGCGCCGTCAATCTTCCTGAATCGATTCCAGCGACTGTGCCTGGTTGTATTCATACAGATTTGATCGCTGCAAATATCATCGCCGATATCTCTGTTGATGGTCGCGAAGATGATCAGATGTGGATCTGGAAGACAGATTCGAAGTATTCAACTGTGATCAAGAAATCTGATTCTCACAAACATGCATCATTGATCTTCCATGGCCTCGATACTCTGGCCAGTATTTATATCAATGGGAAGCTCAAGCTCTCGACGAAGAATATGCACCGTAGTTATGAGCTCGATATTTCCGAAGAGTTGAGAGCCGGTGATGTTGCCCTTGAAATCCTCTTCGCCGCACCGCTCAGTGATGCCGAAGCCCAAGTTGAGAAGCTCGGCCTATACCCACGCCCTTATGACATGCCTTATAACTATCAGCGCAAAATGGCCTGTAGTTATGGTTGGGACTGGGGTCCAGTCACGATCTCTTCGGGTATCTGGAAGCCAGTGGAGTTGGTCCAATTTGATACCGCGTATCTATCCAAGGTTGCGGTTCTCCCATCGGTAAAGGATGGCGTTCCACTTCTTACTATTCGCCCAAAGGTTGTTGGCGATAGCGCAGGTCATCACCTCAAGGTACGAGTTCTCGATGGCGCCTCCGAAGTATTCTCTTACACATTTGCTGCAGATGAAAAGGTGCATGAGCATCAAGTCCCGTCTGCAAAATTGTGGCAGCCACGCGGTCGTGGAGATCAACAGCTTTATACTGTTGAAGTAACCCTTGTTCATGGCAGTGATGAGCTCCAGCAGATCTCCAAGAGCGTTGGATTCCGTACCGTCGAACTCGATACATCTGCAATCGCTTCTAAGGATTTCCCAAATAAGAATATGTTTGCCATCAAGGTAAACGGGCTTCGTCTCTGGATTAGAGGAGCGAACTGGATTCCTGACGATCCATTCCCGACTCGAGTAACGAAAGATCGTTACGAACAACGGATCAAAGATATGATCGAAGTAAATATCAATGGCATCCGAGTATGGGGCGGCGGTATTTACGAATCCGAAGATTTCTATAATTTCTGCGATAAAGAAGGAATTGTCGTCTGGCAGGATTTCCTCTTTGCTTGTGCGGCTTACCCAGAGACTCCTGAGATGTTTGAAGAGGTCGAACTCGAAGTGGAGGAAGCAATTCTTCGCCTTCAGACACATCCATCTCTAGTCATTTACTGTGGCGGCAATGAATGCCTCGAAGGTTTCCAATATTGGGGCTGGCAAGAAGGACTTGCTGGGCGCCCTTGGGGTGAATCTTTCTATCACAAGACGATCCCTGGCGTGCTGCAGGGGTTGGATCAATCTCGTCCTTACATTCCTGGTTCACCATTCTCATCTCATAGCGATGATGTTCGCTCCTTCGAATCCGGAACAAACCACATTTGGGATGTCTGGAATGAGCTCGGTTATGAGCGATATGAGCAGTACACACCATCATTTGCAGCGGAATTCGGCTTTAATGGCCCTGGTTCTTGGGCGATGCTGACGAAGGCGATCGGTAAGTCAACGCTCGACTCAAATGATCTCGATGTGGCAAATCACCAGAAGGCCTTTGATGGCATGTCCAAGGTAGCGGCAGGACTCGCTCGTGAATTCGCGAATCCACCGACTCAAGGCGTTCCTTGGTACTTCGCTGCTGCGCTTGATCAAGCACGAGCTGTTGAAATTGGATTAAAGCACTTTAGAAGTCTCTACGAAGTCTGTTCTGGAGCAATCTTGTGGCAGTTTAACGATATGTGGCCAGCAATTAGTTGGGCAGTTCTCGATTACACCGGCTTCCGTAAGCTTGCCTGGCATGCCATGAAGGCTGCATATCAACCTCGTACGATCACCATCGGACGCGTTGATCAAGGTGCTCAACTCACGATTATCAACGATACCCAGAACTCTTGGTCTTCTTCAGCCAAGGTTACGCTCGTTGATCACAATGGAACAATTGTTGAAACGAAGGAGATCGCCTTCGAGCTCGCACCATTTGAAGTCGCTCGCCACTCACTCGTTGAAGCTTTCCCTGTGATCGGTAGCTTTGATTACGAAGGATTCCTCTTTGCTGATACCGGAGATGTTCAGGCGGCACGTCGTTCAACACTCAAGCCAGCTGCAAAGGCACCTGCGCAAGATGTAGAGATCGCTACTGAATTTTCGGGTAACACTCTTAAAGTCAGCGTCAAGGCAAAGACGTATATTCACGAACTCGCAGTACTTCCAGAAGTTGTGGGCCTTGGAACTCAAGTCGATACGCAGATTGTCAGCTTGCTTCCTGGTGAATCACATACCTTCACTATCAGCGGCGAGAAGACAATTCTGACCGAAGTTCAAGCACGTATCAATGAACTCGTCTGGTCTCATAACAGAGTGGTAAATAATGGCTGATTTTCTCATTACTGATTACGGCGCAAAGGCTGACGGGGCCACTAATAACTCAAAGGCACTACAAGCAGCAATTGACGCTGCTTTTAACGCAGGCGGGGGACGAGTAGTCATTCCAGCAGGAGGCACCTTCCTTACTGGATCCTTCGAGCTTAAGGCCAATATCGAGTTCCATCTTGAAGCGGGCTCAAAGATTCTCGCCTCATCCGATTACAACGACTATCTGCCAGAGCACTCGATCGATCAGCTCACTAACGGTGTGGTGGTTGAAGATGTGCTCCCACGTCGTGCATTCATGGTTGCCTATCAGGCCCATAATCTTCGCATTACCGGAACCGGCGAGATCAATGGCAACGCTGATGGTTTCATTCTCGAACGCGGTCGATATATCCACTCGATGCGCGCGCCGGTCGGGGGCAAGTCGCAGTATATGGAGCGCCCATTCACGCTCTTCTTTATTGAATCCGATTCAGTGGAGATCACCGGCGTTACCATCAAGGATCCCGCCTTCTGGGCGCTTCGATTGACTGGCTGCAATAACTTAGAGATTCATAACATGAAGATTCTTACAGATCTCATGGTCCCAAATGCTGATGGTATTGATATCGATCGTTGTCAGAATGTACGTATCGATAACTGCACCTTGATCACCGCTGATGACTGCATCTCGTTGAAGTCGTGCGCGGGTACTGCAAAGTATGGTTTAGTTGAAAATATCATCATTTCAAATACATATATGAAGAGCACTTCTGGAGCTATCACTCTTGGCACAGAGGCTTGTGGCGATATTCGCAATGTGATTGTCTCGGATTGCACCGTCGAAGATAGCCATCGCGGCTTTGCTGTCCGCCCACGCGAGGGTGGAACCGTTTCGAATGTGCACTTCTTGAACTGTTCCGTTTCCACAAGAACTTTCAGTGATCAATGGTGGGGTCATGGTGAAGCGCTTCACGTAACAGCCTCAGCATGGAATGAACCTTCCCTTGGCACCGATGGCAATGTTGAGCGGATGCTTGAAGGTAAGGTCGATGGGATTCGTTTCACCAATATCAACGTCCAAAGTGAAGCTGGAATACTGGTTTGGGGAGCCCACCCAGAACTCATCAAAAATGTTGAGTTTGACGAGATTCGGCTCGAGATGGTGAAGGCCTCAAAGTGGCCAGCACGCACAGATCTGCGCCCAAATGACATCATTCCCGTCATAGAGGGAGCCCATTCGGCCATCACGCTCATGAACGCCGAGTCAGTCGCCATCACTAACTCAGAGATCCTCTGGGATCCAGCCACTGCAGGTGAATACAAGTCGGCGCTTTCGATCTCGAATGTATCGAACTTTGTTCAGCACCAAATCGAGATGACTCCACCAACACCAACAGCACAACTCATCATCACTGCTTGATCCATCATGCAGATGAGGCGGGATATCCAAGGGATACGAGCCCTTGCGGTTCTCCTTGTCATTGCAAACCATCTCTATCCAGGCCGAATCTCAGGTGGATATATCGGAGTCGATATCTTCTTCGTGCTCTCTGGGTATCTCATTACCGGTCAGTTACTCGAAAAGGGTGAGAAATCAATCGGACTCGCCATTCGAGATTTCTATGCAAGTCGCCTTCGACGGATTCTCCCAAGCGCCCTTCTTGTCATTCTTGTCACTGATTACATTACATTTCTAAAGCTCGGCCCGATCGAAGGGCTGAGAGTAAATAAAGATGGTTTCTGGTCCACGCTCTTTCTTGCGAATAATTGGTTCAACTCCGTCAAGCTCGATTACTTCGGCGACCCCCAGGCGATCTCATTGCTCCAACACTTCTGGTCACTCGCAGTTGAAGAGCAGTTCTACATCTTTTGGCCGCTGATTCTGCTTGGCTCACTTCTCATCTTCAGGAAGAGATACTCGCTGATCAAAGTACTTCCAGTCCTTATTCTGCTGGCATCACTCTCCTTTGCGGCGATTGAAGTTCACCGAGGCGTTCCGACTTCGTACTTTGCAACAGTGACTCGCGTCTGGGAGCTCATGGCTGGCGCGCTTCTTGCTATCGCTACACAAACCACAAAATCTTTCCCAGCGAGCCTCTTCACAAAACCAGCGTCACTCATTGCCCTTGTAGCGATCTCATTGCTCTATACCGACCATACCGGCGTCCCAGGATTGGCGACGATCCCAATAGTTATCTCTGCACTCGTACTGATCGCCCCTGGAGATGGAAGCGTTCTTCGCCGAATCTTGGAGAACCGGGTTACGTATTACCTTGGTGGAATCTCTTATGTGCTCTATTTATGGCACTGGCCGATCATTGCTCTATGGGAGAAGTATCAGGGGCGCACGCTCCACGGTCTTCAACCGATCGTTGTACTCGCAATCGCACTTGCTCTGAGTATTTTGACACATCATCTCATCGAGAACCCCATCCGATTCTCGAGCTATCTGGTCAATCGACCAAACCTCAGTATTTGCGGGGGAGTAACACTTGTTCTATTAACAATTGGCATTATTCAATGGGTCAAAGTGGCGCATGGAGTCTAAGAGAGGTAATTCTATGAAGAAGCTCGTGATTGGGATCGTTGCACTCTTCACATCAATCAGTGTGATTGCAACGCCGTCTCTTGGCGCCGTTAATAAAGCGGGCGGTGCATGTACAAAGGTTGGCGCAACCTCTGGTGATCTCATCTGCCAGAAATCTGGAAGCAAGTTGGTGTGGGTGAAGAAGCCAACACCGCAACCAACGAGTTCTGATTACGTTACTCCGCAAGTCCTTGCAGCTTTGAAAGTTACAAAGTTACCGTCTAACCTCACTCCACCTATCGCAAAGGTAACCACTGATAAGAGCTTCTGGTTAGACCAACCATGTTCAGTTGAGTTTGCCGATGTAAAAGTTCCCGATTGCCAAGCAGGCGATCCAAAGGGCAGCAAAATTATGGTCGTCTACGGTGATTCACATGCATCAATGTGGATGACTGCACTCAATCAAATCGCAATTGATTCGGGTTACAAGATCTATCTCTTTGCAAAACTCGCTTGTCCAATCTTGGAAGTCCCAGTCTGGTCTTACCAACTCAACCGCCCATTCACTGAGTGCAACGATTGGCAGAAGTTGGTTCTACCTAAGATTGCAGCTCTCAATCCTGACGTGCTCATCACGACAGATCAGTGGAAACCTGCAGTGACCAATGGTGCTAAGTCAGATTTCGATACCCCATTCGTATGGACTGACCAATATCCAAAGGCACTAGCTCACCTCAAGCAGATTGCGAAGAAGGTGATCGTCATTTCAAATAACCCAAGCATGACGACTGATTCAGCGAGCTGTGCCTCACGGCCAGGCGCAAACCTAGTCACCTGTTCATCTGGTCGGGCAGCAGCCGACAACCATGCCATCAATAACATCGAGCAGAGCGCTGCAAAGTCCCTCGGAATTCCATTTATCGATGTCGTCCCATGGGCTTGTTCACCTGACCTCTGCCCGGTCGTCATCAACAACACCTTCGTCTACTTCGATCAATGGCACTTCACGGCAAGCTATGTAACCTGGCTTACGCCAGCGTTAAAGAAGGCCCTCAATTTGTAGCAATACGCAGAGAAGACAGGGATATTTCGTTGAAACCCCGCTTTACGGCGGGGTTATTGAAGAAGCCAAGACCCTGTAAACTGCACCTGCAACTCGGAGACGTCGCATAGCCCGGTCGAGTGCGCCTCACTGCTAACGAGGTAAGGGGTAAAACCCTTCAAGAGTTCAAATCTCTTCGTCTCCGCCATTTCTAATGGGGAAACTCCACCTGCAGGCGATAGCCATGACCCGGCTGCGATTCGATCGTCTTCTTACCATTCAAGATTCCAACCCAAGAATCAATCACTGCGGTACCAACCCCAGTCAAGCTTTCGCCCTGAGGAATACCCGGGCCATCATCAGAAACCTCAAGCCGCACGTTTCGGAGATCACTGTGAGACACGGTTATAAGTACCCGCTTTGCCGGTCCGTGCAGGAGTGCATTGAGCAATGCTTGTTCAACGATTCGATAGATTCCAAGACGAAATTCTTCATCGAAATTTTCCGATGATTTATCAATCTTCAGATCAATATCCATAGAAGATTTGTACTGAGATACCAAGATATCGAGTGCCGCTTTCAAGCCTCCAGCCTCGAAATTCGGAGTCAATAAATAGGCTAAATGTCGAACGTCGACTGACCGTATTCGTTCAAGTGATTGGACGGCCCTAGAAAGAACTGATTCGATTTCATCTTGCGACTTACCCGTAGAGCTCTTGAGTTCCAGAGCCACAACCATGAGATCTGATTGCACACGGTCATGGAGGAACTGCGATGTTTGGCGGCGCAATCTCTCATCGGATTGGATGAGTTTTGCACGCTCTGACTCCAACTTTCCAACCAATTTCGTAGCCAGATTAAGTCGATCAGAAATCTTCCTTTCAGCGCGATTCATAAGAGCAAGTGCGAACAAGACCAAGAGGAGAGATGCGGCAAAGATACTTTTCGATAACCCTATGAGCGTCTTATCAAAGTACTGAAGCTGATCTTGCAAAAACCTATTCACAAGTGGAAGGAAAAGGAGGTTTAGGTATTGAAAGAATGTGACTTCCAGGACATACAAAATCGTGCTTTTGCTGCTCCAAAATCTGAAGCGTGTAAGAAGAATTGAACCTATGGAAAAGATGATTGATGGGATAGCAGATGCCAAAAGAACGAGCCCGCCAGCTCTCCATCGCTCTGGTCCTGCCGGCAGATAAGCAACAACTCGGATGTATCTTGAAAAATAGAAGGAGAAGAAGAAGAGAAAGATCAAGTAAGGGTTATAGGGATATGGGCCAATAAGCGAGAGAATCTTCTTGATGCGTGCTCTCATCAGCTAGTCCGCGTTAGTTCGAGGTACTTCAAAACTGCAGAAGTCTTTAAATCATCACGTGCAGAAGCATCTGGCAGCAAGACTGCATATGCCCGCGAGAGTTCCTTACGGACATATTGGTAACTCAAGTCCAGTTGTAACGCGATATCTTGAGCACTATTGCCCTGCGCAGTTAAAGACATCACGGATCTCTGCAGCGGCGAGAGCATAAAGTAGATCGAAGATTGCGTCTCATTCTTTTCGACTTGACCAGCAGCCACGCTCTCCCAATTGCCTTTCCCGGATGAGGTCATCTTGATGATATCGACATAATCCGCAAGATCCATCTCCGCTGATTTATCAAAGAAAGACCACCCACTGCGCATCTCTTTTGGAACGCGATTAACCATCTGAGAGACTGAGTACTGAGAATAGATAACAATGCCGATGTATTCATTGATATTTCTGAGCGCAATGCCAAGTTCGATCCCATTCAAACCATTCTGATCAAGTGCAAAATCGATAAGAGCAACATCAGCCTTGCGGGCAAGAGTTCGGTTAACCACGTCGTCTGATTTTGCATAAGACCCAAGAAGTTCTAACTCTTTAGATTGAGAGAGCATCTCACCGAGGATTCTGCGCAAGGCAGAATCATTCTCGACATAGATCATGCGAGTTGGTCTCATATCTGATTTTCTCATAAAGGAAGTAAAGCAGAGTCGAAAACTGTCACATTTGTTGATTTTCTCAAATAGAGAGCACAGATGTTGAGCAATCTGATACTGA
>JBAXMU010000032.1:0-14407 GCA_037134155.1 Actinomycetes bacterium | reverse complement strand
CAATCGCATTGACCTTCGCTGGGGTGGAGTCGAAATCTGGGTCGATCGCATATGGTCCATAGCCAAGCTCTTTTGCGGCAGCGCGAACAGAGTTACGTGTCTCACGCTTGACGTGCGAGACATCGCGAAGGGCGCGCGAAGCGGTCGCCTCTGAAACTCCAGCGAGTTCTGCGACTTCTTTTAGGCTAGACATTCAGACCTCTCTGCAATTATCTGCAAGATTCCACAAGAAGATAAAGGTACGGTAAAGATTTCTGAAAGTGAACTCTTGCTCGAAAATACGCTCGACTTAGCCTCTAGCATCAGACTATGTTGAAAAAAGATGAAAACTGGTGGCGCCAAGCGGCCATCTATCAGATCTATCCACGTTCCTTTAAGGACTCAGATGGCGATGGCCTCGGAGATATCAAGGGCATTACCGAAGGTGCGAAGTACCTGAAGTCACTCAGCCTCGATGCCGTCTGGCTATCACCGTTCTATCCATCTGCACTCGCTGATGGTGGATATGACGTCGCTGATTACCGGAACGTTGATCCACGTCTTGGAACACTCAAGGATTTCGATGCGATGCTCAGGGCGTTGCATGCCGAAGGTATCCGCGTCTTCGTCGATATCGTTCCAAATCATTCATCTGATCAACACGTATGGTTCCAAGAAGCACTTGCATCTAAGCCAGGATCAAAGGCCCGTGCTCGTTATATCTTCCGTGATGGTCGCGGCAAGAATGGCGAACTTCCACCCAATGAATTCGTCTCACACTTTGCACCATCTGCTTGGACTCGTTCAAAGAATCCAGATGGAACATTGGGCCAGTGGTACTTCCACCTCTTCGCACCAGAACAACCTGATTTCAACTGGGATAACCGCGAAGTTCAACTCGACTTCTTAAAGACTTTGAAGTTCTGGTCAGATCGCGGCGTTGATGGTTTCCGTATCGACGTTGCACATGCACTCAAGAAGGATTTCAAGCGTTTCGGTCACGAACACTCAAAGCGCGACACCATGACGATCACTACAACTGGTCGCGATATTCTCTTTGATCGCGATGAAGTCCATGAGATCTATCGCGAATGGCGCAAGCTCTTCAATCAATACAACCCACCACGTGTTGCGGTTGCGGAAGCGTATGTTCCAGCACCACGTCGCATGCTCTATGCGACACCTGATGAACTCGGTCAGGCCTTCAACTTCGATCTACTTGGTGCGAAATACTCTTCACGTGAGTTCAAGCGAATTGTGACCGAGAATATTGCACTCGCGGCAGAGTCCGGATCATCATCAACGTGGGTGCTCAATAACCACGATGTAGTGCGTACCGTTACGAAATATGGCCTTCCTGAAGGAACCAATTACCACGAATGGCTCCTCTCTGATGGCACATCAGCACCATTAAACCTCGAGCTTGGACAGCGTCGCGCACGTGCTGCAGCGATGTTCATCATGGCCCTACCTGGTTGTACCTATATCTATCAGGGCGAAGAGCTCGGCCTCTTTGAAGTCGCAGATCTCAAGCATGCAGATCTTCAAGATCCAACCTGGAAGCGAAATGTTGTTCTTAAGAAGCAGCGCGTCTTCTTCAAGCGCAACAACAAGTTTGTGAACGGCGTCGCCGAGATCCACCTTGAAAAGGGTCGCGATGGTTGCCGTGTTCCACTTCCTTGGACAGCGACAGGTCCATCCTTTGGATTCGGAAGCGGAAAGGCTCACTTGCCTCAGCCACTCGAATTCGGTGCGCTCTCTATGCAGACCCAGTCGAAGATCAAGGGATCAACACTTGATATCTATCGCACTGCACTCAAACTCCGTAAGAAGTTACAAACGACTGAAGAGTTTGAATGGATTAAGACTGGCGATCCTCAGGTTGTGCACTTCAGCCGCAAGAATGGTTGGCATTGCATCACTAACTTCGAAGGTGCTGACTTCACACTTCCTAAGGGTGAGATCCTGCATTCCAGCAGCCCTCTCAAGGGACGTAAGTTGCCTAAGAACACAACTGTTTGGTTGAAGGCTTAAAGCTGATCTCGTATCTGCCATAAATCTGGGAAGACTGGATGAAAGAGCGTGCTACTCAAATAGCCAACGCCCGATGATCCACCAGTACCGGATTTGTGGCCGATAGTTCGTTCGACCATCTTCACATGGCGATAGCGCCACTCTTGCAGCCCTTCATCGATATCAAGCAGACGTTCGCAGAGCATCGCGGCCTCAGGATCGCTCTTATGCATTGAAATCAGGGCTGATTGAACCTCTGGATTTGGCGTGTAATGCTGGGAAAAGTCACGTTCTAAGTATTGAGCTGGAATCGGAAAACCACGCCCGTTGATGTAGACCAGCGCGCTATCCCAGATAGAGCGATTCTTGGTTAACTTTGCGACCGCCTCTTGCTCTGCCGGCGGTAAGTGGCCAGCCATCTTGGAATCGCGGCGACCAAAGAGCGCTTCCACCATACGAAATTGTGCTGATTGGAATCCAGAAGAAGAAGCCAACCGATCTCTGAAAGAATTAAATTGAAGTGGCGTCATTGTCTCCAAGATATCGACTTGAGAGACAAGCACTTTCAATATGGTGCGAACGCGTCCAAGTGTGGCGAGAGCTGGATAGGTCTTTCCAGCTTCAATATCGAGTGCGGCTCGCTTGATCTCATGAATGAGTTGCTTAAACCAGAGTTCATAGGTCTGATGGATAATAATGAAGAGGAGTTCATCGTGTTCGGGGCCATCAGATAGAGGACGTTGTAGTTGCAGAAGCTCATCGACTGCAAGATAAGACGAGTACGTCAGTGCTGCATCAAAATCACTCACGAGACGCGCTGCGATTCGACGGAGATCTTCTCGTACTGGCGAGTGCTCACGAGATCGCGTAGGCGTTGGAAGCCATCCCAAATTTCCACATAACTTGTTGGAAGTGGGCTGATTGCAACGCGTACCGAATTTGGTTCGCGATAATCGGGGATCACGTGGGCGAATTGGCGTAGTGCTACAGCAATGCGCTTCGCCTCAGGATGCACGAGTGAGATATGGCCACCGCGCTCCATTGCGTCGCGTGAGGTATTGAGCGTAAAGCCAAGTGGGGCAAGCCAGGCATCGAAGAGATTGATCATCATCTGAGTGCCCTTCGCTGCTTTTTCGGCGATCGCAGCAATGCCAGCTTCTTCAATGATCTCAAAGGATGACTTGATTGCACGAAGTCCTATGATGGGTGGGCTTGCGATCTGGAAGCCGCGAATATCGCTGCTCTTCTCAAAGGTAGCGCCCATCGCAAATTGGTTCTTCTGAGCGAACCAGCCTTGGATCGGGACTTTCAATTCGGCCTGCATCCGCTTTGCAACATAGAGCCAGGCAGGTGCGCCGGGGCCAGAGTTACCGTACTTATAGGTGCAGCCGACAGCAAGATCGATGCCATTCGCATCAAAGTCCATCTCAATCGAACCGACTGCGTGGGATGCATCCCAGACAACGAGCGCGCCATAAGAACGACAGAGATCGGTGATCGCTTTTATGTCATTGCGTGCGCCAGATCGGTATTGGATAACTTCAAGAGTCACTACTGCAACATCATCCGATAGATACTTCTCGAGGATCTCTGGAGTGATGCGCTCATGCTGGCAATCACTGCCATCTTCGTTGTCGATCGTTATTAACTTTAGGCCGAGACGATCAGCATAGCCTTGCAAGATGTAGCGATCGGTTGGGAAGTTTGCAGCATCAACGATAATCGTCTTGCGATCCGGACGAGCTTGGAGCGCTGCGCCGATCAATTGATAGAAGTTGACTGATGTTGTGTCGCAGGCAAGTACTTGTCCTTCAGCTGCTCCGAGTGCTGCGCGACCGATGAGATCCCCAGTTGGTTGGGCTTCATCAATCCAGTGTGACCAACCTTCGACTACTTCAGTCGCCCATTCATTGAGCAAGAAGTCGTTGATCGCAGTGACCGTCTTCTTAGGTAGACGACCCAGTGAGTTGCCATCGAGGTAGCAGATCTGAGGAGTGTTATTAATGAACTCATCGCGGAACTTGGCGAGTGGATCATTTCTATCTAATTCGAGCGCATATTCGCGCTCTGTCACTTGTGTTGTAGCCATTTCCTTACCCTACCCCCGCTCGAATAGAATTCCCTAGTGGCCGCCAAAAATCTCATTAACCTCGAAGCGGTCTCCAAATCTTTTGGAATTAAGCCACTTCTAGAGAACGTTTCGCTCGGCATCAATGCCGGCGAACGAATCGGTGTCGTAGGCCGTAATGGTGGCGGTAAGTCCACGCTGATGAAGGTCTTAGCTGGCATCGAAGATCCAGATAGCGGCCGCGTTGCACAAGGGTCATCGCTATCGATGGGAATCCTGAGCCAGGCAGATAGCGCAGCGGCAGGTGCTTCAGTGCGCGACGTGGTTCTTGGTCAGAAGGAGAAGCACGAATGGGCGTCGAGCGCCGATATCCGTGAGATCTTCACCGGGCTCTTCGGTGGATTCGATGATCACTTATTAGACCGAGATTTTCACTCCCTCAGCGGTGGCGAACGCCGACGCGTAAATTTAGCGAAGCTCTTAGTTGCTGATCTTGATCTGCTCTTGCTTGATGAACCAACGAACCATTTAGATGTTGAAGGCGTTGCATGGCTTGCGGCGCATATCAAGGGACGTCCTGAATTAGCGGTGATGGTGATTACGCACGATCGATGGTTCTTAGATGAGATCTCAGAACAGATCTGGGAAGTCGTCGATGGCCAGATCAAGACATATGAAGGCGGTTACTCAGCTTATGTATTGTCTAAGGCCGAACGATCACGACAGATGAGCGTTGAAGATAGCAAGCGCAATATGTTGATTCGAAAAGAACTTGCTTGGTTGCGCCGCGGTGCACCAGCCCGAACTGCAAAACCAAAGTTCCGTATCGAGGCGGCAAATACTCTGATTGCAAATGAACCACCACCACGTAATGAGGCCGAACTCCTTAACTTCGCCCAGAATCGCTTAGGTAATACTGTCTATGAATTACATCAAGCAGATATCAGCGCTGGCGATAAAGAACTCCTGAAGGATATTTACTGGAACCTTGGCCCTGGCGATCGCATCGGCATCGTCGGAGTCAATGGCGCAGGTAAGACCACGCTGATTCGCACACTTATTGGCGAAAATAAAGTCAGCGCGGGAAAGCTTGTCACGGGTGTGACGGTGAAGACCGCTTATCTCTCGCAGCACCTAGAAGAGTTAGATCCAACCTGGCGCGTACTTGAAGCGGTCGAGAAGGTCGCGAATCGAGTACAGCTTGGCAATGGCAAAGAACTCAGCGCTTCTCAGCTCTGTGAACGCCTTGGATTTTCAAAGGATGCCCAATGGACCCCGGTTGGGGATCTCTCTGGTGGTGAACGTCGTCGCCTTCAACTCACGCGATTGTTGATGGATAGTCCGAATGTCTTGATCCTCGATGAGCCAACGAATGATTTCGATGTCGAGACGCTCACGGCACTTGAAGATCTGTTGGACTCTTTTGGTGGCACGATGCTTGTCATCTCGCACGATCGTTACTTCTTAGAACGCGTCTGTGATCGCTTCGTTGGCCTATTGGGCAACAAGACGCTTCGCGATCTTCCTGGTGGAGTCGATCAGTACCTTCAATTGCGCCGTGCAAGCAATACGCCTGAGCCAACCGCGAAGAGTTCGGGTGGTGTCTCTACCGCAGCGCAGCAACGCGATTTAAAGAAAGAGATCACAAAGTTAGATCGCCAGATCGAGAAAGCACAGATCGAACATGCCAACCTGCTCGGCCAGCAAGCAGAGTTCGCTATGGATTACGAGAAGCTCGCTGAGATCTCACGGCTCATTGATGAGAATGTGGCGCGCCGCAGTGAGTTAGAAGAGCAATGGCTGATCGCGACTACTTCACTTGAAGAGTTAGAGAAGTAGAACTACCCGAATTTACGGACAGCAGCAGCAACATCTTGTACGACGCGTGGATCGAAGACACTTGGAATAATGAAATTCGCGTTGAGTTGTTCAGCTGATACACATTGACTAATCGCATCAGATGCTGCAACTAACATCGCATCGGTGATCTTGGTAATGCGCCCATCGAGTAATCCGCGGAAGATGCCAGGGAATGCCAACACGTTATTGATTTGATTTGGCTGATCACTCCGTCCAGTTGCAACAACGGTCGCATACTTACGTGCGATAACTGGATCGATCTCGGGATCTGGGTTGGCAAGAGCGAAGACGATCGAACCTGGGGTCATCGACTTCACATCTTCTTCATTGATGACATTTGGGGCGCTGACGCCGATGAAGATATCTGCACCCTTCATCGCATCATGAATAGTGCCCTGGTAATCCCCAACAGCACCTGCGATATCGAAGGCTTGGATCGTTGTGGCACCTGCAGTGCGCAAGAGGTTGGCGACAGCAGTACCTGCGGCACCAGCTCCGCTCATCACGATCTTCGCCGTAGCAAGATCCTTCTTCACCAGCTTGAGTGCATTCTTCAACGCTGCAAGGACAACGATCGCAGTACCGTGCTGATCATCGTGGAAGACCGGAATATCGAGGAGATCACGTAAGCGCGCTTCGATCTCAAAGCAACGTGGCGCAGAGATATCTTCAAGGTTGATGCCGCCATAGACTGGCGCGATGATCTGAACAGTGCGAACGATCTCATCGACATCTTGGGTATCAAGGCAGACTGGCCAGGCATCGACATCAGCAAAGCGCTTAAAGAGTGCAGCTTTACCTTCCATCACGGGAAGAGCGGCGGCAGGACCAATATTTCCAAGGCCTAGAACAGCGGATCCATCGGTAACGACAGCGACAGTATTGCGCTTGATGGTGAGGCGACGAGCATCAGATGGGTCATTAGCGATTGCTTGGCTGATGCGGGCAACACCTGGCGTGTAAGCACGAGAGAGATCATCACGAGTCTTGAGCGGTACCTTCGATTGAATTTCAATCTTGCCACCAAGGTGCAAGAGGAAGGTACGGTCAGAGACTTTGCGAACAGTTAAATCTGGACGCAATGAGATTGCGGCGCTAATAGCTTCTGCATGCTCGGCATCGATTGCATCGCAGGTAACGTCGATGACGACGCGATCTAGATGAGATTCAACAACGTCGAGTGCGGTAATGCTGGCACCGGCTGCGACGATGGCATTTGTTACTTCTGCAACTGGTTGCGCCGAAGGAGGACCTTCGACTCGGATAGTGATTCCGTAGCCAGGGCTGGTTGATGACATTTATACAACTCCGTATAAGCGATCTCCTGCGTCACCAAGTCCTGGGACGATGTAACCGTGCTCATTGAGTTTAGTATCAACTGCGCCAGTAACCAATGTGATGTTGAGATCTTTATGCGCAAAAGCAGCTTCAACTGCGGCGATACCTTCAGGTGCGCTCAAGATTGTGATCGCGATTACTTCGGTTGCGCCTCGTTCGAAGAGGTATTCGATCGCTGCGATCAAGGTGCCACCTGTGGCGAGCATCGGATCGAGGATGTAGCACTGGCGACCTTCAAGGCTTTCAGGCAAGCGGTTGGCATAGGTAGATGCTTGAAGCGTGACGTGGTCGCGGACCATTCCAAGGAAGCCAACTTCAGCGGTAGGAATAAGTCGAGTCATGCCTTCCAGCATTCCAAGACCAGCGCGGAGGATTGGAACGACAACAGGGCGAGGCTGCGCAAGTTCGGCGCCTTCGTAGAGTGCAACTGGAGTCATCACAGTTGCCGGCACAGTATTGATGTCGCGCGTCGCTTCATAGGCGAGCAAGGTGACGATCTCCTCGGTTAACTGGCGGAAGGTCGGCGACTTTGTATTCTGATCGCGAAGAACTGTGAGCTTGTGGCTAATCAGAGGGTGCGCGGCTATGTGAATCTTCATATTCAGAGCCTACTATGAGCACATGGCTGACGACATTGGTGTGGTTGCATGGCACGAAGATGGCCGCTGGTCGGTCGCCGAGCTCGCTACCGATGACCTGACCGAGGTGATCGATCGCCTCAAAGGCCAGCGCACAAATGGTGGCGCAGTCGCATTGATCTCGATCGATGAAGATTTCTTTATCGTTGCCCGTGCACTTGGCACATCCCTTCAGATGATGATCAGCGATGTGACCTTTGCACTCGAAAATGATCTCGCAGCAGATCTCGTCGATGTCTTAGATCTACCTTTCCCTGAAGAAGATGATGAGTCGCAACCAGGGGGCGATATCGATCTTCTCGTTGATCTCGGCATGAACGTTTTGGAGATCGAAGCACTTGCATCCGATCCAGATCTATTCCCTGATGAAGCGATCTCTGCAATCGCGCATCGCTTAGGTTTCGGTTCGCAATTCGATGAACTTTATGATTGATTACAAGAAGGCGATGCTTGAAGCCCTTGAAGTTGCCGAGTCAGCAACAGCAAGCGGTGACGTTCCGGTAGGCGCAGTTGTATTTAACGCCGAGGGCCAATTAGTTGGTGTCGGACATAATCTTCGTGAACGAAATTGCGATCCAACGGCACATGCAGAAGTTATTGCGATTCGCGAAGCTGCACTGAAGGCTGGCACATGGCGGCTCGATAACCACACACTCGTTGTCACCTTAGAACCATGTGCGATGTGTGCTGGTGCGATCGCTCAATCGCGGATGAAGACTCTGGTCTTTGGTGCATGGGATGAGAAGGCTGGAGCAGTCGGATCGGTCTGGGATATCTTGCGAGATCCCCGCGCCATTCACCAGGTAGAAGTGATCTCAGGGATCATGGAAGCTGAGTGCGCCGAACTCTTAATTACCTTTTTCAAGCAACAACGTTAGATGTAGGCTCGCCCATGGTGGCGTGTCTGAGCGGCCGAAAGAGCACGCCTCGAAAGCGTGAGTGGGGGAAACTCCACCGTGGGTTCAAATCCCACCGCCACCGCCAGTTTTAAGCAGGTTTAAGCAAAGCGTATTAACTGACTAAAGAACCAATTCGTACGATGGGTTCAAAATAGTGAGCGCGCCATCTTCTTCACCGACCATACCTTCGGCACAGATCGTGGATCCAACATCTAATCCAACAATCTGACGACGACCCAAGAACTGCAACGTGATGCCGCCGGTCTCATCCCAGACTTCAACCTCAACGCGAGGAGCGCCACCCGATGGAGCGGTGCGGATCGATGAGACGGTTCCGCGAATATGTGCTCGCTTGCGCCAGGTCGCCTTATTGATTGGAATGCGATTCTCTTCATAATGCGAGATCTCACCAGTTGATTCAACCACTGGTTCATCGACGCGACGAGTCTGCACGCGGGGTGCTTGCTCTGTCTCTTGGGCGGTGAAATCTTCTGGGTGAACCAATTGAGTCTCACCAGAGATGATCTTCTCAACATCGAAAGGCACGATCGTTGCAACAACTCGTGAAAGTTGTGAGATCGGACGAGCAATCTCTTCAGCGGTCTGATCATGCAAGAGTCGACCAAGTAGTGGTGAATAGGATCGACGAGGTAAGAGTAAGGTCAATTCAACATCAGGTGATGCGGTCGCTCTGATCGCGTAATCGACGGCAGCGTTAGCAATGCGGCGATCCGGACAATCGATGAACTCGATCGGGACATCTGCGAGCGCTGGGTTCTCAGCCCATGCTTCTTTAATCGCATCTGCCCGAACATCATCAATAACAAAGTGAACTGCAGTGAGATCACGAGGCTTGAGGCTTCGGGCATATCGAATGGATCCCACAGTTGCAATATCTACTGCATCAACGAGAACTGCAACGTCGTGGCGGGCGATAGAAGTAGCGCGAGCACTTGCATCGCTGATACGGAGCGCGGCTTGTTCGAGACGATATTGGCGATTTAAACGAATGAGTGCAAAGACGATGATCGGTGTAATCGCGAGAATTACCCACGCACCTTCAGTGAACTTAACGACCGCAAAGATCACGATGATTGCAGATGAGACAACACCCGAGGTCCAGTTTACGGCAGCTTTATAAACCCAGCCCGAACCCTTTTGATTAAGTGCGCGCTTGCCCATACCGAATCCAACAAGTGCGAAGCCGGTGAATACACCTAACGCGTAGAAAGCAACGAGTCGGTTCACTGAGCCGCCAGTAATCAAGACCAAGAAGGTCGCACCAGTTGCAAGAACGATGATGCCATTAGAGAAGGCGAGGCGGTGGCCGCGCTTGGTGAGCTGGCGTGGCAAGAAGCCATCGTTAGCAACGAAGTTCACTAGGTATGGGAAGCCTGAGAATGCAGTATTTGCGCCAGTAATAAGGATCAACATCGTTGTTCCTTGGACGACATAGAACATCACTGTGCCAAATCCACCAGAACCAAGCGTTGCTTTAGCGATCTGGGAGATAACGGTTGGGGTTCCGGTCTCATACGGCGTAGCCCAGGTACGGTGCGCGAAGTAAGAGACGCCGAAGACGAGTGATCCCAAGATGGCAGACATGATGACCAGTGTTTTACGGGCGTTAACACCTTCTGGTGCGCGGAAGAGTGAGACGCCATCAGAGATCGCTTCAAGGCCGGTGAGAGATGATCCACCATTAGCAAAGGCGCGAAGCAAGATAAAGATCGCAGCAAAGTTCAGTAAGCCCTTCGCATGACCGATCGCTACCGCACCATGTAAAGCAGTTGGATCAAACTTTGGAAGAGTTCCTTGGGCCATGCGATAGATACCCATGCCAAAGACAGTCACAAGTGAGAGAACAAAGAGATAGGTAGGGAAGGCAAATGCTGCGCCAGCTTCTTTCACACCGCGCAGATTTCCAAATGTAAGTAGCGCGATGACAGCAAGGGTCATCCAGAGTTTGTAAGACTGTAGGCCAGTGAAAGTAGAAATGATCGCATCGATACCCGCCGATGATTGAATCGCCACCGTCACGATGTAATCGAGCATGAGTGCAACAGCTGCGATCTGCGAGAAGATCGGTCCTAAGTTGTCGCGTGATACAACGTAGGCGCCACCAGATTTTGTATAAATCTGAACAACTTCGCGATATGAGAATGTCACGATGACAAGAACCGCAAGAACGATCGCCGTCATCGGCATCAAAATATTAAATGCTGCTAATCCAAAGGCTGGAAGTAGAGCTAGGAGGATCTGCTCTGAGCCATAAGCAGAAGATGAAATACAGTCCGAGGAAAGGATGCCGAGTGCGAAGGTCTTGCTCAGGCGTTGGTGCGAGAGTGAGTGGCGGTTGAGGGGTTCACCGAGCAACGTCTTCTTGATTCGATATGAGAAGGAATCTTTGAGATGTGCGTGGTCCTGCAAAGCCTGTGGTGCGGGGGCGTTATCGCTCCATGATTGTGGCACTTTGTGTCCTCTAGTTAACCGGGGTTACTCTGGCTGAGATCGCTATTTTAACTACTTACCCGGGCGTATGCTTGCCTGTATGGAGTTGAAAACAGGCTTATATATTGATGGAAGTTGGGTATCTGGGGATGGAACCCTCGATGTAATGGATCCCAGCACTGGAACCGTCATTGCTGCCGTGGCTACCGCAGGTGAAGCCGAGTGCGATGCCGCTGTAACGGCCGCCCATAACGCCTTCCCAGAATGGGCGAAGACCGCCCCACGATTCCGCGCTGAAATCCTCCGCAAGGCCTTCGAATTGATGATCGCCGAAGCTGATCACCTAGCCACTTTGATCTCGAAAGAGAATGGCAAAGTATTTAGCGATGCCCGCGGTGAAGTTATGTACGCCGCCGAATTCTTCCGCTGGTTCTCTGAAGAGGCAGTCCGCACACCAGGTGATTTCCGCAAGAGTCCAAGTGGCGATAAGCGAATCTTGGTTACACACCAACCAATTGGTGTCTCACTCTTAATTACGCCATGGAACTTCCCAGCAGGAATGGCGACTCGCAAGATTGGTCCAGCGATCGCTGCTGGTTGCACGATGGTCTTAAAGCCGGCAGGTGAGACACCACTGACTGCGCTCGCTATCGCAGATATTTTGGAGCGCGCAGGATTGCCTAAGGGCGTTCTCAATGTCATCTTGCCTTCAAAGACCGGACCGATGATCTCGAAGATGTTGCACGATCCACGGGTTCGCAATCTCTCATTTACTGGCTCAACTGAAGTTGGTCGCGTTCTCCTTAAGGAATCTGCGGATCTCGTAATCCGAACATCGATGGAACTTGGTGGCAATGCTCCATTCGTCGTCTTAGATGATGCTGATATTGATGAAGCGGTAAAGGGTGCGATGATCGCAAAGATGCGCAATGGTGGCGCTGCCTGTACCGCAGCTAATCGCTTCTATGTTGCTCGTTCTGTCGCTGATGAATTCACCACAAAGTTTGCTGCCGCGATGGCAGCGTTGAAGATGGATAACGGCCTTACCGAAGGTGCTCAGCTTGGTGCTTCGGTATCGCTCAAAGAGCGGAACAAGATTGCTAACTTAGTAGATGCTGCTGTGGCCTCAGGAGCAACGATTCATACTGGTGCCAAGACTCCAGATGGCGCAGGAGCTTTCTATCCAGCAACAGTGATCTCGGTCGAGAAAGATAATGCGATCTTGCAGAACGAGGTCTTTGGACCGGTCGCACCAATCGTCCGATTTGATAGCGATGCCGAAGCGATCGCGTTGGCTTGACACTCCTTTTGGATTAATTAGCTACGTCTACTCTCGTGATCTCACTCGTGCGATCCGCACCGCTGAAGCACTTGAAGCCGGCATGGTTGCGATCAACCGAGGCGTGATCTCAGATCCAGCCGCACCATTCGGTGGCGTGAAGCAATCTGGCCTTGGTCGCGAAGGCGGCTTCGACGGTATCCACGAATTCTTAGAGACTAAATTTATCGGCGTCGAGATTTAGTGTCGACGCTAGAAGTGCGTGCAACCCACGCACGCAATTCCATCTGGGCGCTCTTCTTTACACTCGGAGTTCTCGCAATGGCGTGGGTACCTCGTATTCCGGAGATCAAACATTCGCTTGGAATTAATAACGGTCAATTTGGATTACTTCTCTTAACTTCCTCAACCGCATCAATCTTCGGAACACAGTTCGTCGGCCGCCTTGTTCATCGCTTTGGAAGCAAGAGAATCCTTCGCTTCGTGACGATCGGTCTTCCAGTTGGAGTTGCCCTGATCTCTCGATCGACGCATAGTGTTTTTGCAATGGGCTTCTCACTCTTCTTTATGGCATTCAATCTTGTTTCGATGGATTTAAGTATTAACGTGCAGGCAGTCGCAATCGAAAACCACCTCAATCGTCGTTATATGTCGAGCTTTCATGGCATGTGGTCGGTCGGAGCCTTGACATCAACGCTCTTTGGCGGTGCCGTCGCGCATTACGTATCACCTGAAACGAACCTCTTAGTTATCGCAATCGCAGGTGTCATCGCCCATCTCTATATTTTTCGCTTTGTATTAAGTAATGATGAAGATGGCCACGAAGGTGATGAAGAGGCGACTAGCAAGATCTCACTCTTTGCCAAACGCTATTTCATCTTGTGGCTATTCGGATTTGGAATGATTGGCGCCCTCTTACCTGAAGGCGCAGTCAGCGACTGGAGCGCACTTCTCCTTAAAGAGAACATGGGCATCGGTAAGGGACTCAACGCAACAGGCTTTGGCTGTTTTGCTTTAGCGATGGTCATCTCGCGACTTACTGGTGACAGAATCTTGACTGCGCTTGGCCCAGAGAAGACCGTCAAACTTGGCGGTTATATCGGTGGCCTTGGAATGGGCATCGGTATTGCTATCGCTGTCCCACTCTCACATAGCCATCCACTTCCAGCTTTGGTCATCGTCAATCTTGGTTTTATCTTGGCTGGCCTTGGCATTGGTCCGATGATTCCGGCGATGGTCGTCGCAGCCGCAGCGATTCCAGGTATTGCACCATCTGTGGCATTGAGTCGAATCACCATCATTGGAATGGCTGCCTACTTTGTTGGCCCATCACTTATCGGCGGATTGGCACAATGGTTTAACTTGCCACTCGCGATGTTCTTCCCGGTCGCAACACTGGTTTTTGCTGGCTGGCTCAGTCGCTCGCTCAAGGATTAGTTGGAAAATTCCAGGATCGCTCGTGATTCTGAATGTGCAAACTCCCAAAACAAGGTAAATGCTTTCTTCTGCCTTGTTCCTTCGAGCCTGCGTTCTCCTAGCGCGAGATACGTGTTGCCATTGTCGAGAGAGATTTCAGTTTTACATCCGATTCCAGCTATTGAATATTTAATAAGAAAATCGCCAACAGAGACAATGAGAGATCCTGCCCTCGTCAGACTCTCGGCCTGCGCTTCGTAACGCGAACCATTCTTGTCTGCAAGGTCTCCCATGAATCGAAATTGCTCATCGCCGGAACTGATATTTTCCCCGTCTTTCATGGGAGTGAAGTTAGCCAAAAAGGCCGATTACACGCAGTAGATCTTTTGCCGTTCAGCTCATACGAAGGCGTGGCGGAGGATGAGGGATTTGAACCCTCGAAAGGTTGCCCTTTACACGCTTTCCA
>JBAXMU010000031.1:0-14414 GCA_037134155.1 Actinomycetes bacterium | reverse complement strand
AGAGCGTCCAAGAAGTTGCAGAAGCACCTCGCTGGATGCACCTCTCTGATCCTTCAACATCAGCGGTGAATGAAGAGATTAAGGGAGTCCTCTCTATCGAGTCTCGCTTTGGTGAAGAACTCATCGAAGACCTTAAAAAGCGCGGTCATGAAGTCGTCGTTCTTCCAGAGTATGGCCACGCATCATCGGTCCAGGTTCTCGAAGTACTCCCTACGGGTACTTATGCAATTGGATCGGATCCACGATCTGAAGGTCACGCTGCAGGAATTTAAGCTTGGGCCCGCTCGGACATCGACATTAAGGCTGTTAGACCATCTGATGGCCAGACCTTGATCGTTGTGATGCTGCATGGTGCGATATCGACGTGGTAGATGCTCTCGATTGGAGTATCTAACGCAACACAGACCGCGCCTTTCACAACCACATTGTGCGTAACGATCGCAATTGTCTTGCCTAAATATTCCTTCGCTACCTTTGCGAGCGACACTCGAACGCGCTCCGCAACTGCCGCATACGGCTCGCCACCACCCTGGGCATACCAAGGATCCGATACCCACGCCTTAAATTCATCGGGGAACTGCTCTTCAACTTCATCAGGAGTCATGCCGTCCCATGAACCAAAAGAGGCCTCAACCCAATCTTCATCAAAGATCGGTTGCAACCCAACAAGTGCGGAGATCTCTTCTGCTGTATCTCGTGTGCGCTGCATCGGTGAGACAAGAAGAAATTCAGGCTTGCGTGCTGCTAACTCGCGACCAACTGCTCGCGCTTGTTCACGTCCCTTCTCAGTGAGTCCAGGATTTGAACCACCCGAACCACTGAAGCGTCGCTGCGGTGTCAGAGGTGTCTCACCATGGCGAATAAAGATGATCGTGGTTGGAACTTCACTCGAAGTTAAACGAGAATGGAGAAAGTTCTTCTGCTCGTAGCGACTCTCATGCGGCTCTTGTAGGTCGCCATCGAGTGCCTTATTCGCCAACCGGTCAGCATGCGAGTTCTCATCGCGCGGGATCCACGAAAAGGTAATGAGTGACATCGGGTGGATCGAACGAGCTTTCTTCGCTAGATCGCGCATATCTGGATGCTTGATCTGCCAGCGCCCTGACATCTGCTCGACAACCAGCTTTGAATCCATCTTCACATCGATCGTCGCCTCAGGATCCAACGAATGAGCATGCTCAAGGCCTGCGATTAATCCCGAGTATTCAGCGACGTTATTGGAAGCGATTCCAATCGTTGCATAGAGCTCGGCAAGGATCTTGCCATTCTCGGTAACGACGGCGCCGTAAGCGGCCGGCCCTGGATTGCCACGTGATCCGCCATCAGCGGTAATCTGAAAATGGCGAGCCATTAAATGCGGACCAAGATTCGTCGGCACTCTTCACAGCGGAGGATC
This sequence comes from Actinomycetes bacterium, assembly GCA_037134155.1. Taxonomy (GTDB): domain Bacteria; phylum Actinomycetota; class Actinomycetes; order Nanopelagicales; family Nanopelagicaceae; genus PALSA-747. The sequence goes on along the minus strand of JBAXMU010000031.1, from coordinate 13,018 downwards.
TCTTCTGCATCGAGCCCCTTGATGCGTTCAATCTCAATGGCATTAATAACGAGGTGGCAGCCATCGCACTTATTGCCGATCAATAATGCTGCTCCAACTCCATGGGCAGAACCACGAACCTTCTCGTAAAGATCATAAAGTCCAGAATCGATCTGAGGCACCAACGCTGCGCGAGCAGCCTGCGCAGTAGCAAGCTCGGTGTTCAACTCTGTCTTGGCATTCTCTAGTCGAACATTAAGTTCGAGCTCCAACTGCTTCAATCCAACTTCATCACTGGCTAATTCGTCGAGGCGCTTCTTCACTGAATCAAAGCGCATCATGATCTCAAGTTCGCTATCTTCTAGATCAGACTTTCGCTTTGCCAAGGTGGTGAGCTCGTGTTGAGTCTGCTCTAACTCCTTGGGTGAAGCAGTACCGGCATTGAGGCGGGCCTCATCCTTCTTCATGCGATCTACGACTGCTTCAACATCGACTTCGCTTCGACGCAGATCAATAGTGACATCTTCGAGTTCGGTCTCAACGACCTTCAATTCGATTGCAGCATCTTCGAGGCGCTTGTGAATGGCCTTGATCTGCTCAAGTTCTGGGAGGTTTGCAAGCTTCACGCCGCAGGAAAGGATGGTGGTATCGATCTTCTGCAGGTCAATGAGCAGATTCTGATGGGCTACTGACGCCTTCATGATCGCTCCTTCTTGATAACAAGGACCTTGGATCGATCCTGCGAAGATATGTATTTGTGTGAAACAGTCGATCTGGTGGGCGGTGAGGGTTTCGAACCCCCGACATCCTCGGTGTAAACGAGGCGCTCTACCACTGAGCTAACCACCCATACGAACTTCATTTGCGGTGGCAAGTAGAAGCTCGAGCCCCGAACTCTACTAGTGAGCTCGAGGATTATGAAATTTCCTTAGAGGCTAGCGAGCGCAGCCTTGTAATCAGCAGCGTTACGCGCATCCCCCGGACCGTTGACGACCTGCCAGCGCAGGATGCCAGCCTTATCGACCACAAAGGTTCCGCGAATCGCAAAGCCGCGATCTTCATTGAAGACGCCATAAGCCTTGGTTACTGCGCCATGTGGCCAGAAGTCTGCGAGCAGGTTGAAGGTGTAGCCCTCTGCTTCGCCGAATGCCTTGAGTGAATACATTGGGTCGCAAGAGATAGCGAGGAGTTCGCTCCCCTCATTCTGGTAAGCAGCGAGATCATCGCGAAGTGCGCAGAGTTCGCCAGTGCAGATACCTGAGAAAGCGAATGGGTAGAAGACGATGACGACATTCTTCTTCCCTCTAAATGATGCGAGCTCAACTGCTTCGCCAAATTGATTGGTGAGTGTGAAATTTGGTGCCTCTTGGCCAATAGTCAGTGACATGCTTCCTCTTCTTCAGGGTAGATATGATTGTTGCGGATTACTTCTTGGGAGATCCAGATTTGCGTGCAACCAATCGCGTCGCGCTCCAATTGGTAGAGGCTAAGAATGACACAGTCTGAGTTAATCCGGCAGTTGGCGCAGCATCTTGGATATCGGCTGCCTCGACATGGCCTTCTTGACCGACCTTAGGAGTGAGCAACCAGATAGGGCCAGTCTCACTTAAATAGGTGAGGGCATCGACAAGTTCATCAACGAGATCGCCATCTTCTTCCCTGAACCAGAGGAGAACGGCATCGACCACTTCATCAGAGTCTTCATTGAGTAAGGCCGAGCCAGATTTTGCGACGATCGCCTCACGTAGATCTAGGTCACAGTCATCGTCGAAGCCCACCTCGAGAATCAACTGACCCGAGGCAATGCCCATCCGATCAGCGCTCTCGACTGGATTCACGGGCTTAGTCCACTCTCATTAGGGCGATCGCGCAACCCCTTGCAAGTCAATTTATTGAGAATTCACCAAGATCGAGCGATAAATGATGGGGAAATTTTCCCTTTAAGATACTCCCATGAGTTCACATTTCGAAACCCCTGACCACCTCATCGATCAGCTCGTGGATATCGATCCCACTGAGACCGCTGAATGGCAGGAGTCCTTCGATGCGCTCTTGAAGCAGGCCGGCCCAGTCCGTGCCCGTTATATCGCGCTACAAATTATGCGTCGCGCGCAAGAGAAGAATGTTGGAATCTCCGGTCTTCGCACTACTGATTACATCAACACCATTCCATCGGCTGATGAACCAGAGTTCCCAGGTGATGAAGCGATGGAACGTAAGATCCGCGCAATCATCCGTTGGAATGCAGCGGTCATGGTGCACCGTGCACAGCGCCCAGGCGTTGGAGTCGGCGGACACATCTCTACCTTTGCATCATCTGCTTCACTCTACGAAGTTGGATACAACCACTTCTTCCGCGGAAAGAACCATCCAGGTGGTGGCGATCAGATCTTCTTCCAAGGTCACGCAAGTCCCGGAATGTATGCACGCGCATTTGTAGAAGGTCGCTTCACCGAACATCAGATGGATGGCTTCCGTCAAGAAGTTTCACATGCAGGTGGCGGACTCTCCTCATATCCACATCCGCGTTTAATGCCAGATTTCTGGGAGTTCCCAACTGTCTCAATGGGTCTTGGACCAATCAACGCGATCTATCAGGCGCGCTTCAATCGTTATCTCCATGGCCGCGGTATTAAAGATACCTCGCAGCAACATGTCTGGGCATTCCTTGGTGATGGCGAGACAGATGAGCCAGAGTCACTAGGTGCAATCGGTCTTGCTGCACGCGAAGGCCTCGACAACCTCACCTTTGTTATTAACTGCAACCTCCAACGCCTTGACGGTCCAGTCCGTGGAAACGGCAAGATCATTCAAGAGCTCGAATCAATCTTCGGTGGCGCCGGTTGGAATGTCATCAAGGTTGTCTGGGGTCGTGGCTGGGATAAGTTGCTCGCCGCTGATCGCGAAGGCGCACTCGTTGAGTTAATGAATAAGACCCCGGATGGTGATTACCAGACCTATAAGGGTGAATCTGGCGCATATATCCGTGAGAACTTCTTCGGTCGCGATCCACGCTGTGCTGCACTTGTTGCGCATATGACTGATGATGAGATCTGGGCACTTCAGCGCGGCGGCCATGATTACCGCAAGCTCTACGCTGCTTATAAGGCTGCGACTTCTCATAATGGTCGTCCGACTGTCATTCTTGCAAAGACGGTAAAGGGTTGGACCCTTGGTTCTTCCTTCGAAGCTCGTAACTCAACACACCAGATGAAGAAGATGACCGCTGAAGATTTGGTCGCCTTCAAAAACCGTCTTGGTATTCCACTCGCTGATGAGGCGATCGATGCGAAGTTGCCTCCGTACTATCGCCCAGCTGAAGATTCACCTGAGTACAAGTACATGATGGAGCGTCGCGCAGCACTTGGTGGATCGATTCCAAGTCGCCGTAAGGCTTCTCGCCCACTTCCAATGCCAGAAGAGAAGGTCTACGACTCTGTTCGTCGCGGATCAGGAACTCAAGGCGTTGCAACAACGATGGCATTCGTTCGACTCTTCAAGGATCTCGTTAAGGCAGAGGGCATCGGCCCACGCTTTGTACCGATCATCCCGGATGAGGCACGTACCTTCGGTATGGACTCACTCTTCCCAACCCTGAAGATCTACTCACCACATGGTCAGACCTATACATCGGTCGACCGTGAACTGATGCTCTCATACAAGGAATCAACCGCTGGCGTCATCCTTCATGAAGGAATCAACGAAGCGGGATCAGTTGCCTCATTCACTGCAGTCGGCAGCTCGTATGCCACGCACGATGAACCAATGATTCCTATCTATATCTTCTACTCAATGTTCGGCTTCCAACGCACTGGTGATGCCTTCTGGGCCGCAGCGGATCAGATGGTCCGCGGCTTTGTTCTCGGAGCAACGGCTGGTCGCACAACGCTCAACGGTGAAGGTCTCCAGCATGAAGATGGACATTCACATCTTCTCGCTGCAACCAACCCTGCAGTTGTTGCTTACGATCCAGCATTCGCCTTCGAACTCGGCCACATCGTTAAAGATGGCTTGCGCCGTATGTATGGCGAAAAGAGCGAGAATGTTTACTACTACCTCACGATTTATAACGAGCCAATCGTGCAGCCGGCAGAGCCAGAAGGCCTTGATGTAGCAGGACTTCTCAAGGGTATCTACCTCTACTCCCCTGCTAAGTCAGGTAAGCGCAAGGTTCAATTGCTCGCATCGGGTATCTCGATGCAATGGGCACTTGATGCGCAGAAACTCTTGCAAGAAGAGTGGGATATCAGTGCAAACGTCTGGTCAGTGACATCATGGAACGAGCTTCGCCGTGATGGCCTTGCAACAGATCGCCACAACTTGCTCAATCCTGATGATCGTCGCACTGCATACATCACATCCAAACTTGCTGGCCACGATGGTCCAGTCGTTGCGGTCTCTGATTACATGCGCGCAGTTCAAGATCAGATCCAGCCTTGGGTGAAGCAGCCGTTCTACTCACTTGGAACTGATGGCTTCGGTCTCTCTGATACTCGCGGCGCTCTTCGTCGCCACTTCAATGTCGATGCACAATCAATCGTTGTTGCAACAATCGCCCAACTCGTTGAATCCGGCGATGTAAAGGCGAAGGTCTTGCGCGAGGCGATGGATAAGTATCAGATTCACGATGTCAGCGCAGCGGATGCGGGTAATACCGAAGGTTCGGGATGATTACTCGCTTTCCAGTAGTTGATATCTCCCCCACAACATATTTTGGTGGAGAGTTCGTTGCTGCGAAAGCGATCCCGCATGAAGCAATCACGATAGGTGCGACAGTATTCCGTGAAGGCCATGACTCCTTTGAAGTCTTTGCTCTGCTCTTCGATTCCGCCGGTAAAGAGGTCCAGCGAAATCCCATGCGCCTCATCTGGCCTGGAACTGATCGTTATGAAGGAGTAGTAACTCCAACCACTCTCGGCACGTGGTCCTTTGCCATTGCAGTGCAAGACGATAAGGGCATCTCCTCTACAACCGAGAAGTACCCAATATTCGCTGAAGATCCACGTGCGCTGATCGGTGCTTGGTATGAGTTCTTCCCTCGCAGCGAGGGCGCGATCAAAAATAGCGATGGCACAATCACTTCAGGCACTTTCAAGACTGCCCAAGCCTCACTCAAGCGAGTAGCCGATATGGGCTTCGACATTCTCTATCTGCCGCCGATCCATCCGATTGGCCTCTCTTTCCGCAAAGGCAAGAACAACTCACCAACAGCGAAGCCGGGCGAACCTGGTGTCCCCTGGGGAATCGGATCTTCTGCCGGTGGGCATGATGCGATCAATCCCGAACTTGGCACGCTCAAAGATTTTCAAAAGTTCGTTGCTGCAGCGAAGAAGCTCAAGATTGAGATCGCACTAGATCTCGCACTCCAATGTTCGCCAGATCATCCATGGGCGAAGGATCATGAAGAGTGGTTCACCAAGCGCGCCGATGGCACGATCGCCTATGCCGAGAATCCACCGAAGAAGTATCAAGATATTTATCCGATCAACTTCGATAACGATTACCCAGGACTCCTTGCCGAAGTACTTCGCATCATCGAATTCTGGATCAGCCAGGGTATCCGCGCTTTCCGCGTTGATAATCCCCACACCAAGCCACTTCACTTCTGGCAGGAGTGCATCGCAAAGATCAATGCTAAGTATCCAGATGTGATCTTCTTAGCCGAGGCCTTCACTCGGCCAGCGATAATGCATAGTCTGGGTAAGGCAGGTTTCCAACAGTCCTACACATATTTCACCTGGCGCGTTACTAAGCACGAGCTCACCGAATACGGCAACGAGGTTGCTAAAGGTACGAGTGGATTCTTCCGTCCAAACTTCTGGGTCAATACTCCAGATATCTTGCCCTTCCACCTTCAGTCAGGTAACCCAGCGATCTTCGCTCTGCGTGCTGTCTTAGCATCGACCATGTCCCCGTCATGGGGCATGTATGCGGGGTACGAGTTATACGAACACACTCCTCTTAAGGCTGATGGCGAGGAGTACTTGGATTCAGAGAAGTATGAGATCAAGGTCCGCGACTGGGCGGGGGCTGCGAAGAGCGGAAAGACGCTATCGCCCTTTATCTCCAAGCTCAATCAGATCCGTAAAGCCCACCCTGCGCTTCAGCGCCTACGTAATCTTGAATTCCACCAGACGGACTCTGATCAGATCATCGCCTTCTCTAAGCGTGAGGGAGATGACCTCATTCTCGTTGTTGTGAACCTCGATCCTTCACATGCGCAGCAGACAACAGTGCATTGGAACCTCTACTTCTTAGGTCTAACCGATGACCTCTTCGAGGTTGAAGATCTCCTTACAGGCAAGCAACTCTCGTGGAGCAAAGATACTTTCATTCGCCTTGATCCAACTATCGATCATCAGAGCGTTGCTCATATCTGCAAGGTAAAGATTAAGTGAGCCTAAGCGATCTCGATCTCTATCTGATTGGTGAAGGTCGCCACGAACAACTCTGGAACGCGCTCGGCGCGCATGTTGTTCGAGATGCATCAGGAAGCGTGACCGGAACTTCCTTTGCCGTCTGGGCGCCTAATGCACGATCAGTCTCGTTGGTTGGCGATCACAACTCCTGGGTGAAAGATTCGACACCAATGTCACCACGTGAATCAAGTGGAATCTGGGAAGTATTTGTACCTGGGATCTCAGCAGGTGCTCGCTATAAGTTTGCGATCTTAGGTATCGATGGTCGCTGGGTTGATCATGCAGATCCCATGGCGAGACAGAGCGAAGTTCCACCAGCAACTGCATCGATAGTCTCTGAGAGTTCATTCACATGGAGTGATTCACAATGGCTGAGTGATCGCCAGAACTTTGAACCATGGCGCGCACCAGTAAGCGTCTATGAGATGCACCTTGGATCATGGCGTCCCGGACTTTCTTATCGCGACCTTGCAACCGAACTTGTTGAATACCTCAAGGCGATGGCCTATACCCATGTGCAATTCTTGCCAGTGATGGAACATCCCTTCGGTGGTTCGTGGGGTTATCAGGTCACAGGTTTCTACTCACCCACTTCACGCTTTGGCTCCCCCGATGACTTCAAGTACTTGATAAATGCCCTTCATCAGGCTGGTTTTGGCGTCATTATCGATTGGGTTCCAGCTCACTTCCCCAAGGATGAATGGGCGCTAGCTCGCTTTGATGGCACAGCACTTTACGAACACGAAGATCCTCGTCGCGGAGAACATCCAGACTGGGGCACATTGATCTTCAATTACGGCCGCAATGAAGTGCGTAACTTCTTGGTCTCATCAGCTCTCTACTGGCTCACTGAATTCCATATTGATGGCATTCGCGTCGATGCTGTCGCTTCGATGCTCTACTTGGATTACTCTCGCAAAGAGGGCGAATGGTTGCCGAATAAATTTGGTGGTCGTGAAAACCTAGAGGCGGTCTCACTCCTTCAGGAAGTCACTGCCACGGCTTATCGCACTGCGCCAGGAATCATGATGATCGCCGAAGAGTCAACAGCATGGAGCGGTGTTACTAAGCCAACAGGTGAAAATGGACTTGGCTTTGGTTTTAAATGGAATATGGGTTGGATGCACGACACCCTTGAATATATCTCGCACGAACCGATACATCGGATCTACCACCACAACGAAGTCACCTTCTCGATTCTCTATGCCTGGTCCGAGAACTTCATGCTGCCACTGTCGCACGATGAAGTAGTGCACGGTAAGGGCTCACTCATTGCAAAAATTCCAGGCGATCGTTGGCAGAAACTCGCAACGCTACGAGCGCTCTATGGATTTATGTGGGCTCATCCTGGAAAGAAGTTGCTCTTTATGGGTTGCGACTTCGCGCAGAGCGAAGAGTGGAGTGAATCTCGATCACTCGATTGGCATTTGACTGATTATGACGAACATCAAGGTGTCCAAAGATCAGTTGCTTCCATGAATACTCTCTACCGATCTACTCCTGCCCTTTGGCAGAAGGACACGTCGCCAGAAGGGTTTACCTGGATTAAGAACAACGATGGCGCCGGAAATACTCTCGCCTTCACACGGTGGTCAGATAACGGAACGCCATTGGTCTGCATCACCAACTTCTCGCCTGTCCCACATGAGCAGTACGCGCTTTCCCTTCCTAAATCGGGGACTTGGTATGAGGCCTTCAACTCTGATGACCTCGCCTATGGCGGCAGCGGCGTGAAGAATGGCGATATTGCGAGCCTGCCAGGCCAAGAGACAATCCTGCGAGTCCCGCCACTGGGGACTATCTGGTTAGCGCTTCGCTAAGACCGTATCGCTTCCAAGTTTTGCAAAGATCACAGTCAAGAAGAGTACTGCACCCGGAATCATCAACGCGGTCGTAATCGAGGTCGCCTGGGCGATCCACGAGATGATGATGCGCGACATAAAGAAGATTGCAGTATTCACAAGCGTGAGCTGAGCAACCACGAAACCTGTTGGGAACTTTGAATTACGTGTAGCAATCGTGGTGAATCCAGGTGCAAGCGAAGATGAACCAAGCCCACCGCAGAAGAAAGCGATCACCGAACAAGCAAGGCCGATTGTGCGATGATGCGGAGCCAGATGCGAGGCGATCTGCACCGCGATGATGAAACAGGCGCCGCCGAAGAGTGCGCTCGTGCGAATGATCTGTCGTTCTGAGTAACGAAGATAGAGCTTATGAACATTTAATCGTCCGACGATCATTCCGAGGCCAAAGCCGACATAACTCAAGATGGCTAGAGAAGGCGAGGCCTTAATATCTTCTTTTGTGAAGAGCGTTGCCCAGTCGTTCGTTGACGTCTCAAGGAGCACGCCAGCAGTGATCGCCATAACGATGACCCAGTCAGCCTTGAAGAAGGTGATGATGGACTTCACGCTTGGCTTCTCATCTTCTTCTGAGTGTTCTCGTGAGGCTGGCACCATGACATCTTTGAGTCGGTGGACCGAGTACATCGTCAGCGCCCAGATGATGGCGAGCCCAATATCAACATGCATCGCAAGCGTGACATGAGATGTGATTCCGATTGCGATGAGTGCAGTAATCAACGCACCGACACTCCATGTGCCATGTAACTTAGGCAAGATTGGAATACCACTCGCCTGCTGGCGGTGAAGCCCTTGTGAATTAATGGTAATGTGATAACCGGCCCAGCCCATACCTACGCAGATCTGATTAATCGCAAAGAGCCAGGTGGTGTGGATATGCGGCTGCATCGCCATAAAGCTGTAGAGCCAGGTAGAGGCACCGATAAGCACGGGGCGTGCGCCAAAGCGATGAACGATCTGACCCATATAAATGAGGGCGATGAAGGCGCCGGCTGCGCTGATCGAGAGCAGGCTGCCGAGCGTTCCGTTGTTCACGTGCAGGTTCGCCTTAAGGTCTGGCGTGCGAGGGGCAATCATCATCAAACCAACACCGAAGAGGAAGAAGAGTGCTCGGGTAAAGAAGGCCTCTTCCTTAGAAATAATAACCATTAGAAGAGTGCACTCGCTAACTGTTGTCGGGCTTTGGCAAGACGTGGATCGGCTGGGTCAACGAGTGAGAAGATCATCAAGAGGTGATCCCTCACCTTCATGCGATCGTCCCCTGCGACTGTTCGAATTAAAGTAAGCAGCCGGTTTGATGAGGCATCGAAATCACCTTCGGCGATCTCGCAATCTGCCGCTCTTAATTGTTGGGCGATATCGGTCGGGTTTGCATCGGCCTTGGCAATCTCTTCTGGAAAATTGAGACCTTCGGTTCGAATCATGAGATCAATCTGAATGACCGCAAGCTTTGCGAGTGCATTGCCTGGCACCCGATTTATCAGAGACTCGTATGCAGCCTTCGCTGCAAGTAAATCTCCGGTTTCAAGAGCGGCAAGTGCAATCTCTTCCTCTGGCTCGAGAGGTGGTTCGGCTAATTGTGCCTCACCATTTGCTGATGCCGGCGCTGACCCAACACCTTTCTGGGCGGCGAGTTCAATCACCTTATTGATAACGGCACGGACCTGTTCGGCAGGTGGGATCGATTCAAAGAGCGGAACAAGTTGCTCTTGGATGATTGCGATCGCAAGTGGCACAGATTGAACTTGTAACGCCTTTGCAACTGCAGGCTCGGCATCAACGTTCACTGTTCCAAAGATCCACGTTGGATCACCTTCAGCGGTTTGATCATCGCGATTGAATTGACGCATCATCGGGATCAACGACTCCGCCTGAGTGCTTCGCGGAGACCAGCAGAGAATGATTGCAACGGCATCGTTAGATGCCGGCAGAAGTTCGGCGATGAGGTTTTCTTGAGTGACGACGTACCCAAGCTCGTCTGGATCAATAGTGACGGCTGGTTGACGCAAGCTTCCAAGATCGAATGCGCCGCCGAGTGAGCCAAGGCCCTTCAGTGATGGGGGCAGCGGCGGCATACTCATAGCGCTATCTTGCCAAACTTTGGCAGGTTAGGACTCCACAACTGCCACTGGCTCTTCCCGAACATTTGTCGCTGAGTCGGTTCTAAAGGGCAGAATCTTTGTGATGTACTCCTGAGTTGCAAAATCAAGGCCGAGATCTCGACCCGCCTTCTCCCCTAGATACCAACGATGTTCGAGAATCTCATGGAACATCTGAGCGGGTTCTACTCGGCCGCGAAGTTCGGCAGGTACCTGCTCAATCACATGATCAAAGACTTTTGTCATCCACTGGCGGGCGAGCACGTCTGTCGAGAGTCCACTCTCGGCTTCACGGCTGCGATAACGATCAAAGGATGCCAAGAGACGTTTTGCCTGCAACTCTTCAGCATCGAGACCGAGAAGTTCTTTCAATCGCTGTTGGTGATATCCAGCGGCTACGAGTCGAGGGACGAACTTCAACGCGCCCTTATCACCATCCTTAGTGATCTCAACTTCTTCGACTGCAAAGCCCAGATCTTGCAGCGAGCGCATCGCACGTTCGACTGCATGGCGATCTTTTGGATCAAGAATTTGAGGTTCATTCAAAGATTTCCATAGCCTGCGATAACGAGAGATGACTCCTTGGCTAGCCCGAATCGGATCCATTCCAGGATAGAGAACTCCGGCAATCGCTAGATCTTCTAATTCGGCCGCAACATTAAAGAGTGCAATCTCTAAATCATGTTCGCGTTGGCCATCTGTGAGTGCGGTTTGGAACTCACCAGTTTCAGCATCCACTAAGTAAGCCGAGTACTCAGATGCATCGCGCCTGAAGAGCGCATTGGACAAAGAGCAATCCCCCCACCAAAATCCAAGGAGGTGAAGTTTGACGAGAAGTAAGGCCAAAGCATTTGCCATCGTCGTGATCTCATGTGGAGTTACATTGCCGCTGAGGATGACGCGGTACGGCAAGGAGTAGGCAAGGTAGCGAGTGACCAGCGCAGTTGGCAGCTCATTACCCCGTAGATCAAGGCGTCCAGTCACAACGGCTAACGGCTCCACGCATGGGGCGCCACGGGAGTTGAGTTCGCGAAGGAGCGCATATTCCCGAGTAGAGAACTCTTCCACCGTCTCTTTCACGGCAAAGACATCTTCATCGCGATCGCCGGTACGGACCAATCGGACGACGTGGCGAGAAATGCCTCGCATAGATGTCAGGCCGGGGTCCTCTGGCCAATCCTCAAGGAGCTTGCTCCACGGCAGGTCATAGAGCGAGATGATCTCTGTGCCGGATCCGGTCACGCTCAATTCGCCCATAGGAGCATTCTCCCTTATTCCCCCGCGAAAGAGAGTTAAAATTAGATTATGGCCAAACTAATTCCTCACATTCCTGGCATCCCTGGAATGAAGAAGAGCGCAAAAGCCGCTCCACAAGAAGACTTCGGTACAGTCGGCGCACCGCTTGATCAGGGCCATCCCTTCTACTTTGGATTCCTTGCCGCATCAGGTGCTGTGATCGCGATTACATTATTGCGCGCTCTTGCAAGTGCATCGCAAGTATTCGTCCTCATTCTCATCTCACTCTTCTTGGCTGCTGGCCTCAACCCGGCCGTTAATTTCTTCCAACGCCGGGGCATAAGGCGCGTTAATGCAGTTGCCTTGATTGTCGCCATCGTCATTGGCTTCGTCGCGCTCTTCGCACTTGTGGCGATTCCACCGATCGTTGATCAACTCAATCTCTTGGTAAAGAATGCGCCATCTCTTATTTCAAGCCTTAAGAACAACCACACTATTAATCAACTCAATCAGAACTATGGAGTGATCGATTCAATTCAGAAGAAGGTCACATCATCGATTCATGATGGTCAATTTGTCGTGACTGCATTCGGTGGTGTCCTGGGAGTTGGTAAGGCCGTCATCTCGGGCGTCTTTGCAGTGCTCACAATCTTGGTACTGACGCTCTACTTCTTGGCGTCACTTCCTGCCGTTACCTCCGTCGCTTATCGCTTTGTTCCAGCAAGTCGCAGGGCGCGAGTGGCGGGACTCAGCGATGCGATTATTGAGCGTGTTGGTATCTTCGTCGGAGGCCAAGCAACAGTCTCGCTGATCGCCGCTATCTATATTTTGATCGTTGGTTTCATCATCCGAATGCCTTATACGACTGCTCTATCGCTCTTGGTCTTCTTCTGTGGCTTGATTCCACTCATCGGACATATCTTGGGTGTCTCCATCGTCACTCTTATGGCTCTCACTAAATCGCCAACAACAGCGATCATCGCCTTTATCGCCTACGTGGTCTATGTCCAGGTTGAGAATTATGTGATCATGCCTCGCATTATGCGTAAATCGCTTTCGATTCCTGGCATCGTCACGATCATCGCAGCACTTATCGGAACAAGCTTGCTTGGCTTGGTGGGTGGATTGCTCGCTGTGCCGATTGCGGCAGCGGTCTTATTGATCGTTGATGAAGTGGTCTTCCCTAAGAACGATCTCGCTTAGGTCAGTATTCAGTAGGAAGCGGTAATGCGTCCGGCGCAAGTACGGCGGTGATCTCAGTGAGGACGCGATAGACAGCGGGTTCGCCCACCCAGAGGTGTTTACCTTCATCAACGTTGATCAATTGAATCTGTGTAAGTGGTGCAAAGCGAATCTTTGCTTCAGCAGGCTTTAGGTAATCATCGAATTCCGGAATGAGTGCGATAACTGGACGACCATCAGC
>JBAXMU010000030.1:0-14634 GCA_037134155.1 Actinomycetes bacterium | reverse complement strand
CTACGCTAACAACAATTAGCTGTTTTTTGATACGCCGCGAGATATTAGATATCGATCTATTTGAAGAATTTCACGATATCCAAGGTATCTATTCTCACTCTGTTTCGCTTCTAGCGATGCTTTACAAATCAAAAGCCGGAATGTCGGATTTCTTCTGCGTCCAAAGGAAAGAAGGAAATGCTGAAGGTATATTGAATTCGATGCAATCCTATGTCGTCTCAAGAGGTATCGATTCTGACTACATATGGACTAGAGGCGCTCATGATCTCCTTAACCATCTAGCAAGGAAAATTGACTTTCCGATAGAAAAGTTATTGAATTTTAGAGAACTTGAAATAGTTAAAGATAATAAGAATTCTTATATCCGATCATGTGATGTAACTATTTTGGTTGGAACCAGTGCTGCTTTCATTTCGAGATTTGCATCAGCATCCGATAAGTACGACGAATACTTCGGTAATGACTGGCTTGAATCCCAGGTCCTTACCCCTCCGCTTGCCTTCCCGGCGCCTGTAAGAATAACCATCCAACACTGAACCCAAAGCTTTTAGAGTTGAAACCTCACCAACCCAGACGTAGCCGACCCGCCGCCATTCGTAACCACCACTGTTCCGCTCGTTAGCCCTGCTGGTACCGGGAATGTGATGTGGTTCTGGTCCACCACTGTGAATCCTTGGGTGGTGATGATGCCGTTCTTCTTGGTGAATTCATTGAAGGAGTAAGTCCCTGCTGTGACCGAGAAGACCCCTGGGAAGTTATCGCCGGTGATTGTTGCGGTGAGGACTCCGTTGATGGTTGAGACCGTGACGCTGGAGATGATCGGCTTTGGGATGGTCAGCACCACGACGTTCTTGGAGTTATCGCCCACTGTGATGAACATCGATCGGGATTGATAGCGAGATGTTGGATCTGGGGTTATCTCCATGTAGACCTTCTGGGGTTGGTCTAGTTTGAGGGTTTCGAGCATTGCCATTCCGTTTGCATCTGTAGTGCCCACAGATAAGAAGTAGCTGCTCAATGGGGTCTGCCCTGGGAAGAGCGTGACTGTTCCGTTAGCGACCATCTGGCTATTAAGAAGGATCTTTACATTCGGAATGCCTTTGCCATTTGGATCCACGATTTGTACTGGGGTCTTATAGGTAGGGATTGCAAGATCTTGCACGGTGTTGGTGTTGAGTGTTGTGGTTGGTCCACCAACAAGGCTGGCGCAGAAGTCTGATGTCGCTGTGAGATCGACGCGGCTGCAGCCGAGCCACCAATTGCCGGTGGTGCCAGCGAACGCAGTGCCTGAGTATGTGCCATTTGAATTGCGTTGGATCTGTGCATCTTGTCCGCGGCCATTTGAGAAGCTGACTCCGAACGATGGTGGGACTGGTGATCCATCGGTGAAGTAGAGACGCCCGCTGATCTGAATTGATGGGCGCTTTAGTGTGACGGTTATATCTTTTCCGGCACCGATCTTCTGGACAGATGAGATAAAGGCAACGCTTGGTCCTTGACCGATCTGGGCGTAGATATCGCCATTGGTTTCAGAATCTAGGTGAAGAGTTGGGACTGATGCATAACCATTGGCATCGGTGGTGGATGTGGAATAGAAGTATGTGGTCAGAGGTTTCTGTCCTGGGATCAGAGTCCATGATCCGGTGTAATCGGTAGAAGTTGATGATGTTGGCTTGATCGATACAAATGCACCTGAAACAGGTTGGCCATTGGTATCTACGACCTTGACTCGAGTGCGCTCGACTGGGGCGACGAGATTGAGTGTGGTGTCTTTTGAGAGGGAGAAGTTTGGTGTGTTTGTGAAGGTATCGAACATGAAGTTCGAGAGATACGAGCCATCTTTGTAGCGAAGTGAGACCTTGTAGGTATCACTTGCAGGTAGTGATACTGAGTACTTGCCTTGTGAATCTGTAGGTACGCCGGTTCCTGATGTGCCATCGGTGAAGGTCACTACAGCCTTATCAATAGCCTTGCCAGATAGGTCTTTTACGGTACCTGTGACCATTGGGATTGCATTGGTGAGCTTGAGAGTGATGTCGCCGGCACCGACCGTGACATCGAATCCTTGGCCGGCGAGCTTGTAACTCGATGGTGGTGAGACATCGAAGTGTCCTGGTGCGGATGATGCGAAGGCCATTGCGGGAACGTTGGCGTATCCATTTGCATCGGTCGTGATATTTCGAGCTGACCAGGTGCCATCAAATGCACCAACACCCTCAATTGGTGTCATCTGGCGTGCTGGTGCGCCGTTGAGTGAGACGCCGCCAGAGACATATGCACCGACGACTGGTGTGCCGCTTGCGGTGACGATACGAACACGTTGGCGATAGAAAGGAAGACGGAATTCTGCAATGGCATCTTGATTGAGTGTCATTGATGTCTTCCCGGTCATAGTGAAATTGAAAGTCTCGGCGCTGAGGCGGCCGGTGATTGCGAATGTAGATGTAACACCTGCGGTTGGCATCAACTTAAAGTAGCCAGTGGAATCTTGAAGTGCGCTTGAGGAATTTCCGAATGAGATTCCAGTGTTTGCCTTATCAAGATCAAAGCCAAGTGGTGTTGTGACGTGACCTGTGAGGAATGCGCGACCAGGTGTCGGTGGCGTGAGCATGAATGTGATTGGTTGTGGGGCAGGTAAGAGAATGTCGTAAGCGTTGAGCGTGCTGTAACCATTTGATGGTGGGACGAGCTGGAGTGAGTATGCGCCTGCTGCGACGTTAAAGGAGTATGCGCCATCTGTGCCGGTGGTGACCGTGGTGAGCGTCCGACCTGATTGCAAGAGGTTGACCTTCACGCCTGCGATTGATTTGTTCGCGGTATCGATGACCTTGCCTGAGAGCGATGGAGTCGCTGCGAAGGCGGGTGCGAGACCTACGGCAAGGAGGAGGGCGGTGAAGATGGTTACTTTGCGCATTCTCATGTTACAAAGTGTAAATCAGGGGTCTGACGGGGTCGGTATTCGACTTACTTGGACCAGGGTTTGATCTCTTTCAGCGCCTTCTCGATGAGCGACTCTGTTACGTGCAGATCATGGGCGGCCTGGGCTCGAAGCCAATATCCGGCCGAGAGTCCGAAGAAGCGACTAAGTCGAAGATCGGTATCGGCGGTGATGCCGCGCTTACCTTTAATGATCTCCCCTATGCGTTGAGCAGGGACGTTAATCTCCTTTGCAAGGCGGTAGGCCGAGAGTTCCATGGGCGTCATGAATTCTTCAGAGAGCAATTCTCCAGGAGTGATCGGCGCTAGACGTGTGGCGGATGACTTCTTCCTCGCTGATGTGACCTTCATAGGTTTTGATTTAGTCTTCGTTGCCATTTTCTCTCCCCTTCTCTAGTGGTAATCGACTATCTCGACATTTGCTGGTCCTGCAGGCGTCCAGATAAAACAGATCCGCCATCTGTCGTTGATGCGGATACTCATCTGTCCAGCTCTATTGCCTTTGAGTCGCTCGAGGCGATTTCCGGGTGGAACCCGTAAGTCTTCTAAACGGCCTGCGATTTCAAGTTGGAGCAGCTTTCGCCGGGCGATCCTTTCAAATGAACTAAAGCGCCTCACGGGTCTTCCTTCAGAGAGCGTGCGGGTCTCTTCGTCAGCAAAAGAAACGATCACGGGTCATATAGTAACGGATGTCGTTAATAACGTAAAGCGTTACTATATGAAGCAGGGGGTATATCTCCCTGGAGCTCTTCGATCGCGCTTAGTATTCCTTTGTTGCCTTCTCTGCATCTGCCTTAATAATCTCTTTGATCAATCTGAAGGAGAGATCTGGGTTCTCTTCTGCGATGGCAGCGATGTTGAAGGATTAACCTTTCTTGATGATGATTTCTGCGCAACGGTTTGTGAGCATTGAGCACTTGGCATTTACTTTATGGCCAAGACCATATGCCTTGATCGTCCATGTTGGGTGCAGCTTCAAGAGTGCGGTTTTGATTGTGAGTGCACGGTCAAGTGAGAGGCGCACATCATCTTCGCCACCAGACTTCTTTGCATCTGCATAACCGTTGACAGTGACTGTCACCTTTGCAGGTGCAGTGATTGCCTGAAGTGCCTTCAGTGATGTCTTGGTGAGGACGAAGGACTTGAATTCAAATCCGTAGACATACTGAGGCAGAACTGGTTGTGCTGTTGCTGACGTCGATGGTTTCGGGGTTGGAGTAGGGGTCGGCTTCACGGTTGGCGTTGGGGTTGGCGAAGGAGTTGGTGAGGCCGATGGAGATGGGGTTGGGGTTGGCTTCACGGTTGAAGTAGAGATCAAAAATATTTGTTCCATCCTAGAGATCGCACAGAAGAAGACCGAGCAGAATATTCGCGTTCTCATCGGCCAGCGCTATGCTCAATTGGTCGGGGTTCTTTAGTAAGAATGCACCAACCTATTACTTGGATCACAGAAATTTTGTCCTGATCAACTACCAAGTGAGGAAGTCGGATCTTCGGTTAATGGTGCGGCCCGGAGCGTTCTTATTGGAGGCCGTTGGGTTGGCTGAGCCCATTCCCTGAATCGTGATCGTGACGTTTTTCAGAATTGTTCGTAAATAGGCTGCTAAGACCTTAGCTCGGGCAATCGAGAGTGTCTTATTAATCGGACCACTTCCGGATGAATCTGTGTAACCGACACAGACAACTCGTGTGAACCCTTGATCTTTTACAACTTGAGTGATTGCCTTAAGTTGTTGGATCTCACGGGCATTCAGTTGTGAAGAGCTTGTTGTGAAATGCAACGAAGCGACCTTCAACGGTGCCGTTGCCGCATAGCTGACCTGGCTTATGGTCGAAAACGTTTGATCATTACCAACCGCTTGAATTGAGATGATGGTTTTTGGTCCGATCAAAGAAGAAATCACGCAACTTGTCTTTGTCGTCGTACACGCCTGCACGCCATTGATCGAAACGTTGTACTTCGTAACATCTGAAGGCGAAGGATTCCACGCGATCGTAGAGGTTGTGGGTGAGGTTGGAGCAAACTTTCCTCCGATCACAGCCGTGGGATCCACTATGACGTTATGGAAGACCACAGTTGCCGTACCCGATTCGAAAGTCACAACAGGGACGACAAGACGTCCGGTAAAGCCATTCGTTGGAGCGAATGAGATTGTGCCAACTGTAGAAGCGAATTTTAGCTTCTTATGAAGCGCAAGCACCGCGCCGGCTGGGATGTAATCCTGACTGGAATCCGAAATGCTCTTAATAACGCCAGAATCGCTGCCTGAAATTATCTCTATGCCGATTGGGCTGACCGATGACATCACGTCGACGGTAGGCGCAATCAAAGAGGTTGGGATCTGTGTTGTGGCTTCATTGATCGCCAACTTTGTCGCCGCAGCCAACGCAGCCACCCTTGCCGCTTGTTCACGTGCTGCCTGTACCTTGGCTGCGAGATCACGTGCAGCTTGATCTTTAACAGCTTGATCTCTAGCTGCCTGGGCAGCGGCGAGATCTAACTTTACTTTCTCACAGGCTGCGTCGCAGACTGGCAATGCCGGGATTACTGGAGTAACTGGAGTAACTGGAGTAACTGGAATAACTATTACTGGCGTAATAGGAATAACTGGTGTGACCACAACAGGGGCTGATACGGGATCGGCAGCGGTCGTGAATGTGACAACAGTCGAGGTGTCGCCAACACCAAAGTCATTGAGCGCACGAATGATGATTGAGTATGCGGTCTGTGAAGTTACGCCGGTAGTTACAGTAAGCGAGTTAGCAATCGGTACAAATGTGATCCAAGAAGATCCAGCGTTCTGTGAATATTGATAGCTGGTAATCGGAAGATTGCCGCTCGAACCAGGCGTAAATTGCACACTGAACGATGTATTTGTTGGCGTTGCTTGTAGGGCGGTCGGCGCTGCAGGCCTTGAGACTGTTAGGTGGTAGCGAATAGAGAGTGGCCCATCGCCCAAGCTATTTGTTGAAAACCCAGCATAGTCGTAATCGTAGAAATGCCCAGAAGGTAAAGTCACCAAACAGGATGTCGCTGTAGTTGAGACCAAACAATTTGTCACTTCGAATGAAGTGCCGACATTGAATACCTTTACCGTCGTCCACTTGATACTTGATCCATTATCGCTTCCAAGTACCCACGAGACCTGTGAATGCGAAGAGTCCACGCTTGAAACTGAAGCGATAGTAAGGGCGGCAGGTGTTGATAGCACCGTAATAGATTTTGTGGCGGTAGGACTTGATCCGTACGAGTTCGCGGCCGTCACCGTTACAGAAACGACATCCCCTGCGGCAAGATTCGAAATTGTGCACGTGTTATACGGAGCGGTGTAACTACAGGTGCTTGCCGTGCCATTAACGGTCGCACCAGTACTAAAAGTCAAGGCATCGCCACCGTCGGGTGATGGTGCGGTCCACACCGCGGTAATGGTGCCTGCTACCGAGTTGATCAGGGTTAAGGTTGGTGAGCTCGATGGAGCCGATGGGAGTGCGTAAGAAGAATCTGCCGTCTGGCCAAGAATGGCAGCGCTGTTATTACTTGTCACTGTAATTACCCGAACATAATAAGTGAGCCCATTAGTCAGCCCCGTAAAGGTGTGACTAGTAGTAACCGTGGAGGAATCTACAATCGGAACTCCGAGATTCGAAGAATCGGTCGAGATATAGATATTGAATGACTGGAAAATTCCTCCGTTGAGCATCGTCGCTGTATCAATTGCGCTCCATGTTGCGGTAAGACTGTGGCTCTGAGGAGTGACTGTAAGTGAATGAACTGCATCAGCTTTACCAGCCGGAGTAAAGACTTGGCTACGGGGTGAAGCAGGGCCATTCCCAACCGAGTTCGTCGCAGTGACTGCAAACGTGTATGGGAGTCCGTTAGTCAAACCGGTGACAGTACATCCGGTTGTATTCGAGCTACATGTTTGTACGGTTGAGGTATCACCTTGATATGTGGTGACGAAATAGTTTGAAATTGAAGCGCCGCCATTAGATGTAGGTGCGACCCATGAAAGAGTCACCGTGGTATCCCAAGGAGTAACACTGGCAATGCGAGGAGCAGTCGGCAAGGTTGCAATGACTGAAAATGTGTCAGAGACGCTTAAAGCGGCACTATAAATTAGATTTCCAGATTGATTGGCTGTGACAATACACGTACCGAGTAATGCTCCAATTGAAATCACCCCGGAAGTAGTGATCGCACATGTGCGAACGTCAGAGGTAGATGAATAGGAAAGCGCAAGTCCAGAGGTTGATGATGCTGATGCCGTTATTGAATTACCGAGGTAGTTCTGATTTGCAATATGCGGGAAAGAAATTGTCTGCGTAGCAGTGGTAACAACAACATTTTGTGTAAATGAACTTGGCTGAAAGAGTGATGTCCCTGGGTTTGAAAAATTAATCGTACAAATACCTTGACCAATAAAAGTCACTACGCCACTGACGATTGAACACACGCTAGAAGATGACGAGCTCACCGTGACTATGGCAGCTCCTGCTGACATTACTGCTGCCGCTACATATGTGTCATTGATCTTCGCCGTACTAGGAGCACTGCTAGTACTGACTACACTTTGCTCACCAGCAAATTGAATTTGCAGAGCGGCTGACGTCACTGCGTTATAGTTATTTGAGGCAGTCTTATTGGCAGTCACACCACACGTTCCACCGACACCGGACTTTGTTACGTAATATGAAGCTGATAATCCGCTTCCAGTCGAGGAAATAATGCAACCTGAATCACTCGTTGAATATGTCGCAGGCGTCGATGAGTCAGATCCACCCGTGTATGAGAGCAGGAGAGGTACTGCAGACATCCCAGCGGATGCAACTACCGTAAGAGTCCCCTGATTTGCTTTCGACACTGAGACTGATATTTGTGCAGTTGTTGAGAGATAGTTCGCAGAATCTGTAGGTACAAATGAGGCCGTAATACTGGTGCTGCCTGCACCAGTAGCTGTGATTGCTTCGCCGCGTACACCGGATGTCAACACAATAGAAGAGTCATTTGAAGTATAAGTGAAAGTTCCAGGCGTGTTAGCGGTTGGTGCAGTAACTGCTGAAGTAGATGCACCAAAGACTAAAGTAATTGGAGTGGTAGCAACAGTTGGTGTGGCTGTCAGTACATTAATGGTGGTATCGATAGTCGTTGTAATGAAACTATTTCCATCTGTAGGAGTCAATGTGGCTCTGATTTGAGCCGATCCCTTTGCAAGTATTGTGATTGTCGAGCCGCCAGAACCGCTGGTTGTAACAACACTTGGGTTAAGCGATGTATAGGTAAAAGTTCCACCAGAATTTGATGTCGGTGCAGTGATGGTAAAGGGTGCATCTGCGTAGGCTTTTTGAATAACAACCCAGTTCAGTGTCGGTGTGATCGCTCCGACGGTAAAGGTCATGGCTTTGGATGTAACTTCATAGTTAGTGCCATCAGTTGGAGTAAATGACGCAGTGATGGTTGCGGTGCCAGCCTTACCTATGGTCACCACTAAAGAACCACTTATAGAAGCAACCAAACTATCGGAGGATGTGTACGTAAAAGTTCCGGCTACGACCGAGGTTGCAAGTACTAGTGAGACGGGTTGGGATAGATACGGAGCACTTTGTGGAGCGAATATTATTACGGGAGTCGCTTTACCGACTGAAACGGTAAATGTCTCGCTGGTCGAATTGTAGTTTGCAAAAGATGCTGAATCTGGGGTGAATGTTGCAGTTACGGTCGATGTTCCTGCGCCAGCTAAGTTGATTGTGTTCCCACTAATAGAACTTACCGAGGAGCCGCTACTGAGTGAGTATGCAAAAGTTCCAGCGACAGCACTTGGAGTTACCGCCGGGTTTGTCACCGTAATTTGAGATGTGCCAAATGTTGCACTCTGAGTTGGAATCACTGCAAGGGTTGGAGTCGCTTTAGCAACGGTGACAGTGAAAGTCTCAGCGGCTGCAGCGTAGTTGAGGTTTGTTGGCGTGAAATTTGCATTAACGACGGTCGATCCAGCCTTACCAAAGGTGAGGACATTGCCAGAAAATGAGGCAACCGCACCGCCTGCTGTGTATGTATAACCCCATGTTCCGGCACCGCCGACGCTAGCTGATGGCGTAAGGGTCGCGGTGCCTCCTGTTGGCGAGTAGGTCGCACTCTGATCAGGGATGACATTAAGAGTTGATGTCGCCTTACCAACCGATACGGTGAAAGTCTCGGATGCATTGTTGTAGTTAGTTGCTGAAGGACTGGTAGCAGCGAAGTTAACAGTGACAGTCGTTGATCCAAAATTACCGAAGGTGAGGACATTGCTGACGATTGAGGTGACAGCTCCGCCTGTAGTGAACGAGTAAGTGAACCCCCCGCTTATGCCAGGGATTACAGTCGTTGGATTAAGTGTGACAGTAGCTCCAGGGCTTGCAAATGTCGCGCTCTGAGTTGCAATCGCCGTAAGAAGTGGTGTTGCCTTGCCAACGGTGATCGTCTGAGTAGATGTTGCGGTGTTGTATGACGTCAAATCGGTAGGAGTAAATGTCGTAGTTATGACAGAGCTACCGATTGATGCCGCTGTAAATTGAGTAGTGATATTGGTTCCGGTGACGCCAATGACCGCCGTGGTCGCAGATGAATACAAGAAGGTGCCCGGGATCGACGAAGTGACAGTTGGTGCCGTCGGTGAATATACCGATCCATATGTGGTGCTTGAGGTTGTTGGCCAGGTGAGGGTAGGCGTCAACTTCTCCACCTGTGCCGTTGCAGCGCTTGTATAAGCTATCGCATTATTTGTGACTACGACTTTGAGGAAATTACCAATATCGGTGGATGCAACGACGTAAGTACTTGAGGTTGCCCCACTGATAGGGCTATATGTACCGCTCAAGGTCGTCGCACGCTGCCAGGCATAGGTGTTGGTACCGCCCACTACACCGATTAATGCACTAGTAAGTGTTTGACCAGTGGCGGCCGTGCCTGAAATTGTGGCCATCGAACTTGTTGGGGCGGCAGTCTCTGATTCGCAGGCGGCGGTATACGGCCAAGCGAAAGTAGATATACCGGTGTCGTCTTTAAAAGTACCTGTCTGTATTGCCGTTCCTCGGCCGGTGCCCCAGGAGCCACTTACAAGGCCGGTAGTTTCGATGACAAATTGTGTACTCGTTGCCGAGAAGACGGTTGCTGTTCCACCATTGAGGAAGGATGATGTTCCATTTGGAAGGCTTATTGACTCACCGGCATAAAAGGAATTTGCAGCAGTGAACGTCGTTTGATACAGGCCATTTGAATCTTTGGTTGTAGATGCGGTTGCACCTGTGATTGTCGAGTATGACGGAAGCAAGGTGCCAGGTGTAAGTAAGAACTTGTCAAAGACTGAGGTCGTAAATGTGCTAACAGGGGTAATTGTTGTTGTCGAGCCATACAAATTTGAGGTTGCTACTCCAGTGTAATAAATAGTTCCTTGAAATTCAGGATTGCCAGAATTTTGTAAAGCTACGGCCGAGTAGAAGGTACCTATAGTGTTGATAGGATCCCCGGCCGAAAATCCGGTGGTCGAATACGCTCCGGTGGTCGCATTGGAAAAACGCATTCCAACGCCATTGAGCCAAGCCCGAAGAACACCACCATTAGTTGACACGGTAATTCGGTAGGTCGTACCGCGAACTAACGCACCAGTACTGCTAGTGCCGGCCTGGTTTACAGGAAAGTAGAATGGGAATGGCCCACCAGGTCCCATGATATCGGCGCGTGTCCAACTATTTGCGCTAGGAATATCTATGCTAAATCCACCGGTAGTTGAACCAACAAGTGCCTGATCTTTTCCACCGTTAGCTGTGGCAGATAAGGCGAATGACACCTCCACTGTATTTCCTTGAGTCACTACTGGGCCATTTGCAATATTGAGCCATCCGCAGAACTGATCGCCCTTGTTGTAAGTGCCATTTAAGGTTACTGCAGCGTTTGAAACATCCATTGAGACCAAGGAGAACATCAGAAGCATTGAGAAAAAGCGAATCAATGGATTTTTCAACGGAACTCATTCCTAAAAAGATTGTCTGGCAAAGGAGTCAATCATCTAGGGGTTTGGTGCACTCTTTGAAGAAAAAGGGAAGGCGCAGGGGCTAGCCCCTTGGACTCTTCACCACATGCTGAGATAAATTCGTTAAAGTCGCTCCCTCCGTCTCCTGAGAGGGTAGGTTGCAAAAATGAGAATCGTCATTGTTGAAGATGATCCCTTAATGAGTGCTGCACTCTCAAGTGGTCTCAAGAATTTCGGGGTCGAAGTTGTTGGGTCGACCAATAATGGATCTGAGGCAATAATGATGACTAAATCTCTCAAGCCGGACGTAGTTGTTCTTGACTTAGATTTGGGAGATGGACCCACTGGTATAGATATTAGCTGGGGGTTACGCAAGAAGAGTGAAGATATTGGCTTAGTTATTCTCTCCTCGTATATAAATCCGAGACTTACTGGGCGCCACCTTCAAGAGCTCCCACATGGGACTATTTTTCTACAAAAGAAAACTGTTAGTGATCTGTCCATTCTTGCAGGAATAATTCTCCAAGCAAGTAAATATAATTCAAATAGGCCTAGAGAGATTATTTCTCATGGGTTTACCAATGCGTCTAACACACAGCTCACGGATTTAGAGATTCAATTAATGAGTTTTATTTCTATGGGGCTTAACAACTCAGAGATTGCGAAGAGGCGATTTATCACCGAGAAGAGTGCGGAGAACGCAATTCGTTCCCTGTATAAGAAACTCAATTTGGAAATCGATCCAGACTTACACAATCAGCGAATCATGATCTCTCGAAAGTATCTCTCTCTCATCGGCAAGATTTGAACAGGATTAAAAGTGATGAATTAGATACCTCACACTATATTACTGGCGTCACAATCTTCGTCACAGGTTGGTTCTTTCCTCTCCTACTATCTGATCAAGGCGCAGGCTCAAGATTTCGTAACTTACCTGAGGCCTTGATAATCACCACAACTACTCTTCTAATATTCGGTTTAATTTTGATCTGCGAAGGCTGGCTTCTCGTTAGCTTTATTGCCTCAAGAGGTACCGGCATGAAACACGCGGTCCCGATTTTGGCATTTCAAGGATTCACAGCGGGCGCGTCATCAGGTGCCATTTCATCCATCTTCTTAAATCATGCAGAAAATCAACGTTTTTCTATTTTAACCCGCTCTTTGCAAAGCGGGATTCTGGCCGGAACTTGGATTCCCGTGCTTCTGGTCGCAGTTGTGTCTCGAAAGCAACTCAAAATCAAGCAGGAAATCCTTCTGCACCAGCTGAATTTGCTCGTTCGACTCGAGCATACCCAGTCGGGAATTCTGGAACAGGTCAAAAGCAAATTTGAAAATTCGATTCGCTCCAGCCTGCAGGTTACCGCGCTTGAAGCGCGCGCAAAATTGATTCTTGCCTTTTCTTCGGACGGTCAAATTCCCTCTGAAATTCCTGACCTGGTTCGAGAATTGGCATCAAGTGATATGCGGGAATTGAGCCATGCCATGCTTCAAAGTGAGTATCACGCAAATCTGATTCCACCGACTGCACCGGAAGAGAGATCGCATCTTAAGAGGAGCCTCGTAAGTTTCCTCAAGGTTCAAGGAGACTTCGTGAAGCAGGACCCGTGGTGGTGGACCATATTTTTACTTATTGGAACATTTTCTAGTCGTATTACTGGATCATTTTCTGCTAAGAGTCAGTTTGAGCTTACGATTCTTTTGATCTCCACCATGTCGCTCATTTTTTTGCTTTTCAGGTGGATTGCAGGACACTTTGAAGTTTTATCGCGATTAATGTTTTTGCCGCTCGTTGTCGTAGTGTGTTACTCCAATCAATTTATCATTTCTCGCTTTCTCGCTTCTGATAACTCGGTTGAGGTCTATTATTCTTGGTCAAGTCGATTATTTCTGATTATTGCGATTACGCTTTCCTGTCTTGTAGTTCGACTCACCCTTCTCTTTCTTCTTTCAGCACTTTCTTCCAAATATTATGAATTGAATATTGAGTTTCAGAAACGCCAAGCTGTGCATAATCTTCATGCTGACGAATATCTAATTCTGGCTCACAAGTGGGCGAAGCACATACATGGCACGATTCAATCTCAACTTCTCACCTCGGCAGGTAGGTTGGAGATTGCCCTCGAACGTAATGATTTCGATTCCTATAACCAAGCTCTTTTGGAGATCAAAGATCTGCTTGGTAAGCCAGATGAGGAGATCGACATCCTGCGTAGATCTTTGGAGGAAGAGGTTGAGCACAAAAAATCGTTATGGGTGGGGCTAATGCAAATCGAAGGTGATATTGAAGTAGGTGTTCAGATAGTGGATCTTGCAATTATTCAGATGGTTGGACGCATCTTTGAAGAGGCGCTTTCTAATTCATATAGGCACGGCAATGCGACTCAGGTCAACTATCACTTGGTTATGAACGATGAACACAACCTTGCCATCACGATCTCAGATAATGGTAAGGGCCTTAAAGCTGCGCGCTCAAGGGTTAACGGACTTGGGTCAAAGATCTTTTCTCAGGTTTCACATTCAAATTTTCACATCAACAGGAATGAAAAATTAGGTGTGACTACCTTGGAGATTTTTATTCCTTTTTAGCAAGCTTATGGGCTAACGGACCACACCCCATACAAAACGAGATCTGAACTAGGAAAGATAGTCGCGCCGTCAGCATAAGTTGCAGTCGCTCGAGTTGAATCAATGCTCCACCCAAGGAAGATGAAGCCACTTCGACGGATGGTGTTTGGCGGAATGTTATAGCCCAGAATTGTTCCAGTGTCGTCCGTCAGCTGTTGATTATCATCTGGGCTGTAGGTGATTTTAAAATTGTGAAGTCGCCAGATCGCGTAGAGATAAAGATCAGAGGTGTAGTTGTAGGGTTTATCCTCCTGATAAGAATCACCGGTTCCATCTGCCTTTGTATTCCATTCGACGAAATCAAATCCGATCTTTGAGAAAGTGTTTTCGCTTAGTAATTTATCTGGAGTATTCGCTTCTTCGATAGTGGATTGCACAGGTTCCATCGAGCCTTCAGTAGCGCCATTTCCATCGTAATAAACCGTTGAGCCTGGTCCGAACTGTGCGTATAAAGTCTGGTTTTGTACTGGAACTACCGCAAGGTCACCATATCGGATACCACTTCCATCGCGCATTGTGTTCCACCCGGTGAAAGCATGATTGGGTAGATAGAACTGGTTTCCGACAAGTATCTCTGTTGAATTTTGGGAGTCATAGATTCCGTCTGTATGACCAAAAGCCCCATTCCCATCGAGGAGTACATACTTCCGTCCGATTTCAGGAATCAAGATTGGATACTCGGCGGAGAGAAAACCGTTAGTCGGCTGTGGACGAAACGGGTTATATTTTTCGTAAATAATGATGCAAGAATCGAAGCATGATTTGACGATCCATTGAGCATACAAAGTGAGATCTGCCGATAACTGGACTTGTTCACCGTCTCCAAAGGCGACCCCTGACTTTCCATCAATCGAGCTACTCCAACCAGTAAATACGTATTCGAAGCGTGTATACGAATTGAGCAAAAGTGCCGCGGAGCCGCCAGTTGCAGTTTGATGCCTGAAATAGCCTGTGCCCAGATTTGGGATGAATGTAATAAGAACGTTTTTTGTTGATTTTGGTGTTGGAGTGGGTGTTGGAGTGGGTGTGGGTGTTGGAGTGGGTGTGGGTGTTGGAGTGGGTG
>JBAXMU010000029.1:0-14881 GCA_037134155.1 Actinomycetes bacterium | reverse complement strand
GTCAGGTACTTTCGACCTTCGTTAAAGAAACCACTCGCCATCGTCTCGAAGAGTGATTGATAACGCTCTAAGAATTCTTGGGTATTCGCACTTCCTAAAACATTTGCGCTGACGGCATCATCTAAGCCAGTGAGCGGGCGTAGCTCTGGAATCCAATGTGGATTTGCGATGAAGCGACAATCCATCACCAAATCAGCGTCAACTGGAATTCCATATTTGTAACCAAATGAGAGCACATTTACCCGCAGGTCAGCATCGCCTTCTGATTGGAAGAGTGAGTCAACCTTTGCTTCTAGCTGATGGACATTAAGAGAGGACGAATCGATAACAAGATCTGAGATCGAGCGAACTTCACGTAGGCGCTCACGCTCTTTCGCAATGCCATCAACAATTCGATCTGAGCCTTGCAATGGATGGGGACGCCGTGTCGATTCAAATCTACGAACAAGGACATCATCGGCAGCATCAACGAAGAGAATCTTCCGCTCGATTCCCCGCTCCCCAAGTTCGGCGAGAGCACCGTTGAGTTCATCGAAGAATTGGCGTCCGCGGACATCAATCACTACTGCGATCTTGGTGACCGTTCGTTCGGCTAAATCGCAGAGGCTGAGCAATAGCGCTGGCGGCAAGTTATCGACAACATACCAGCCCAGATCCTCCATCGCGTGGGCGACAGTCGATCGGCCGGCGCCGCTCATTCCAGTTACGAGGACTACTTCAGCTGACATGGCTCTATCTTGCCCTACTTGTCTTAGGCGTCAAGGATCTCTCCCGTTGCCATATCTACCGATTCACTCGCTGGTTGGAGATTGGCGAGAATGATCTCTGCGGTGCGTTCACCGATCCCAGGGATCTCGGCAATCTCCTCCTTTGTCGCCTTACGAAGTGCGGTGACCGAGCCGAAATGTTCGAGGATCGCTCTTCTGCGAACCTCCCCTAGCGATGGAATTCCGTCAAGGAGTGATTCCAACATGACCTTTGAACGCTTGCTCCGGTGGAAGGTGATCGCAAAGCGATGCGCTTCATCTCGGATACGTTGAAGGAGGTAGAGCGCCTCGCTATGGCGAGGGAAGATCACAGGGTCTGGATTTCCTGGCAGCCAGACTTCTTCTAACCGCTTCGCCAGCCCGACGAGGGCGATTGTCGTGATGCCGAGATCGGCGAGTGCTTGTGCGGCTGCGGCAACCTGCGGCTGTCCACCATCGACCACAATCAGTTGAGGCGGATAAGCAAACTTAGGTCTACCTCCCCCGCTCTGTGAAACTTCAGCGATATCTATATCTTTCTCTGCAAGGTAGCGCTTCATTCGTCGAGTGATGACGTGGTGCATCGCGCGGGTATCGTCAAAGTTCGCATCATCATCAATCGCAAAGCGGCGATAATCGCTCTTCTTCGCCTGGCCATCTTCGAAAACGACCATAGAGGCGACCATGTGATTGCCTTGAATATTAGAGATATCAAAGCACTCGATGCGAAGCGGGAGTTCGGTGAGATCAAGAGCGCTGGCAATCTCTTCTAAAGCGGCGCCACTCACAGCTGCATCATTCGATCGCTTACTGAGATATTGGATCAACGCCTGATGAGCATTCCGCTTCACCACATCGATCATCTCGGCCTTCTCGCCTCGCTGCGGTTGAAGGATCTCCACCTTGTGGCCTGATAGTTCGCCGAGCCACTTCTCGAATTCAGCAGTCTCATTACAAGGCCGATCGATCAAGATCTCACGTGGAATCTCGTTATCTCGGTAGATCTTGCTCAGCGTTGCACCGATCAGGTCATCATCTTCGAGCACATTAGCCATATCGATGATCCATGATCGCGATCCAACGATTCGACCATTGCGAACGGTAAAGAGTGAGGCGGCACAGTGCGTGACCTCTTCGTGGATACCGATGACATCTGCATTGAAATTGGGACTGAGCGAACTCCCCATAATCTCATTTGATTTTGTGATCGCATTGAGTTGGTCGCGAAGCTTGGCAGCGCGCTCAAACTCTTCATTCTCTGCCGCCGCGGCCATCTCGGTTTCGATCTGCCGCTCGATATCTGAAGGGTTCGACTCAAGATACTTCACGAGCTTCTTTGATAAATCCTTATGCTCTTCCTGGCTGATCCAGCCCACGCACGGCGCCGAGCACTTTCCAATATCGCCTAGGAGGCACTGGCGCTTGCTCTTGACCGCCCGATCGAAGGTTCCGTTACTACAGCTCCTTACCGGGTAGATCCGTTGCAAGGTATCGAAGGTGCTACGTAACGCCCAGGTATGAGCGAAGGGACCGAAGTACTTTGTTCCTTTGATCTTCTTCTGGCGTGAGACATAGACCTTGGGAAATTCCTCATTGATCGAGATTGCCAAGTACGGATACGACTTATCATCTTTGAACTGAACGTTGAACTCTGGGTCGTAACTCTTAATCCATGTGAACTCGAGTTGAAGGGCCTCGACCTCGGTGTTGACGATCGTCCAGTCGACTCGAACCGCCTTGTGAACCATTCGGTACGTCTTTGCGGTGAGGTTGGTTCCGAAGTACGAGTTAAGGCGATTTTTGAGATTGAGGGCTTTGCCTACATAGATGACTACACCTTGAGCATCATAAAAGCGATAGACCCCAGGATCAGTTGGGATATTCGATGGTCGATAACTCTTCGGGTCTGCCATGGCGAATCGCTTACTTGAGGACTGATGCCAAGAATTGCCCGGTGTAGCTCTGCTTCATCTTTGCGACCTCTTCTGGAGTTCCTTCTGCAATGACTTGGCCACCGCCAGCACCGCCTTCAGGTCCCATATCGATCACCCAGTCAGCGCACTTAATCACATCGAGGTTGTGTTCAATCACAACAAC
The DNA here is from genome assembly GCA_037134155.1 of Actinomycetes bacterium. Classification (GTDB taxonomy): domain Bacteria; phylum Actinomycetota; class Actinomycetes; order Nanopelagicales; family Nanopelagicaceae; genus PALSA-747. The sequence continues at coordinate 12,038 of JBAXMU010000029.1, read as the reverse complement.
AGTGTTTCCGGAATCAACCAGACGATTGAGAACGAGCAAGAGCTTGCGCGTATCTTCAAAGTGAAGACCTGTGGTTGGTTCATCAAGAACATAGATCGTGCGACCAGTTGAGCGCTTCTGTAACTCTGTCGCAAGCTTTACGCGCTGTGCTTCTCCACCTGAGAGTGTTGGAGCAGATTGCCCAAGGCGGACGTAACCCAGTCCAACATCGTTGAGAGTCTTGAGGAATCGAGCGATCGCAGGAACTGATTCGAAGAATTCGTGCGCCTCTTCAATCGGCATATCCAGAACTTGAGCGATCGTTTTACCCTTGTAGTGGACTTCGAGCGTCTCACGGTTGTAACGAGCTCCATGACAGACCTCGCATGGCACATAGACATCTGGGAGGAAGTTCATCTCGATGGTGATCGTGCCATCGCCGGCGCAGTTCTCGCAGCGTCCACCCTTCACGTTAAAGGAGAAGCGACCCTGCAGATATCCACGGACCTTCGCTTCACTCGTCTCAGCGAAGAGCCCACGGATCTTGTCGAAGACGCCGGTGTAGGTAGCTGGATTTGATCGAGGAGTACGGCCGATCGGTGATTGATCGACATGGACGACCTTGTCGAGATTCTCCAGACCAGAGATAGAGCGATGGCGGCCCGGAACGATACGCGCACCATTGAGCTTGTTTGCCAAGACTGAGTAGAGAATGTCATTGACGAGCGTGGACTTTCCTGACCCGCTCACACCAGTTACTGCGACGAAGTTACCAAGTGGGAGGGTGACGGAGATATTCTTGAGGTTATTCTCCTTCGCATCCTTGACCGTGATTACGCGCTTCTTATCGTAAGGACGGCGCTCGGTTGGAATATCAATTTTGGAGCGGCCAGACATATATGCACCTGTCACAGACTTAGGTGCGGCGATCAACTCTTCATAGGTTCCAGATGAGACGACTTCTCCGCCATGTTCGCCAGCACCCGGACCGATATCAACGATCCAGTCAGCTGCGCGGATCGTATCTTCATCGTGTTCGACAACAATCAGAGTATTACCCATATCGCGAAGACGGGTGAGAGTCTCGATCAGACGATGGTTATCGCGTTGGTGAAGTCCGATGCTTGGTTCATCGAGCACATAGAGAACACCTACTAAGCCCGATCCAATCTGAGTTGCTAAGCGAATACGTTGCGCTTCGCCACCAGAGAGAGTTCCTGCTGCCCGCTCAAGTGAGAGATAGTCGAGGCCAACATCGAGTAAGAAGCCAAGACGCGCATGTACCTCTTTCAAGACGCGCTCTGCGATCTTCTTCTCGCGGGTATTGAGTGAGATCTTCTTTAAGAAGAGTGCACATTCAGCGATCGAGAGTTCGCAGATCTCGGCGATGCTCTTTCCGCCGATAGTGACTGCAAGAACCTCGGGCTTGAGGCGAGCGCCTTTACATGCTGGACATGGTGTCTCGCGCATATAGGCCTCGAACTTTGCGATACCCCATTCGCCCTCTTGTTCAGAGTGGCGACGAGTGATGAAGGGAATGACTCCTTCAAAGCCGGTTGTATAGGCGCGTTCGCGGCCATAACGATTCTTGTACTTCACATGGACTTCGTAATCCCAGCCATTGAGGATTGCATCCTTCGCCTTCGCTGGAAGTGCCTTCCATGGCTTATCGAGTGAAAACTTCAGCTCTTGCGCCAGGCCTTCGAGGAGACGATCGAAATATTCAGAGTTCTGCCACGGTGCAATCGCGCCCTCATTGATCGAGATTGAATCATCTGGAATGAGGAGTTCTTCATCTACTTCAAGACGAATACCAATACCCGTGCAATCTGGGCAGGCGCCAAAGGGTGAGTTAAAGGAGAAGGATCGTGGTTCTAGTTCGCCAAAGGAGAGCTCGCAATCATGGCAAGCCATATGTTCGCTAAAGGTCTTCTCCTTCTCAGGATCAGAATCTTTAAGATCGACAAAGTCGAGAATGACGAGACCACTTGCTAATTTGAGCGCAGTCTCAATCGAGTCTGTGAGACGAGATTTCGCATCAGGCTTTACTGCCAGGCGATCCACGACAACTTCGATCGTATGCTTCTCTTGCTTCTTTAACTTAGGCACTTCTGCAAGTGGATAGACGACGCCATCGACCCTTGCACGTGAGAAACCTTGAACGGTGAGATCTTTAAAGAGGTCGAGGAATTCACCCTTACGTCCACGGACAATCGGTGCGAGGACTTGGAACTTTATGCCAGCATCGAGCGCAAGGATCTGATCAACAATATTCTGTGGGGTCTGCTTTGCGATCGCCTTTCCGCAATTCGGACAGTGCGGGCGACCGGCGCGAGCAAAGAGCAGCCGTAGGTAGTCGTAGACCTCAGTGATTGTTCCAACGGTAGATCGTGGATTTCGATTTGTTGATTTCTGATCGATCGAAACTGCAGGAGATAGACCTTCAATAAAATCCACATCTGGCTTATCCATCTGACCCAAGAATTGACGGGCGTAGGCAGAGAGTGACTCCACATAACGACGCTGACCTTCAGCGAAGATGGTGTCGAAGGCAAGTGAAGACTTGCCAGAGCCCGAGAGCCCGGTGAAGACAATGAGGGCTTCGCGCGGAAGGTCTAGGGAGACATTCTTGAGGTTATGTGCCCGCGCACCACGCACGATCAAACGATCTGAACTCATCCGCCAGCCTCATCCATTCCTCGGAGCTCACGCTTGAGCTCTCTAATCTCGTCCCGAAGTCTGGCTGCCACCTCAAATTGGAGTTGGGCTGCTGACATCTTCATCTGTTCGGTGAGCGATTCTATGAGAGCGACCAACTCTTGTCGCGGTAGCGATCCAGGCGCTGGAATCGTGATGCCGATCGGCAGGCTGGCCGAGGCGCCCTTCTGATTCTTAGACTTCTTCTTGCTCAACTCTTCCGTATCTTCTGCCTCTTGTGTGATGAGATCGGTGATATCGGCGATCTTCTTGCGAAGCGCCGTAGGTTCGATGCCGTGTTCAGTGTTATAGGCGACCTGCTTCTCACGGCGACGATTGGTCTCATCGATCGCTTGCTGCATCGACTTCGTCATATTGTCGGCATACATATGGACTTCACCCGACACATTTCGAGCGGCACGACCAATGGTCTGAATAAGTGAGGTTGCAGATCGCAAGAAGCCCTCTTTGTCGGCATCCAAAATTGCGACGAGCGAAACCTCAGGAAGATCGAGGCCTTCACGAAGGAGGTTGATACCGATCAGGACGTCGTATTCACCCGTTCGAAGTTCACGAAGTAGTTCAACTCGGCGAAGGGTATCGACCTCAGAGTGGAGGTAACGAACCCGGATGCCTATCCCCTGGAGATAATCAGTAAGGTCCTCTGACATCTTCTTCGTCAGGGTTGTCACCAGAACGCGCTCATTCTTCACCGAACGTTCGTTGATCGAGGCAACCAGGTCATCGATCTGACCCTTAATAGGTTTCACAATAATCTTTGGATCAATCAATCCAGTTGGTCGGATTACTTGCTCTACGACATCGCCCTGAACCTTCTCGAGTTCATACTTTCCTGGAGTTGCGGAGAGGTAGAGGGTCTGGCCTTTGCGAGTGAGGAACTCATCGAAGCGCAGCGGTCGGTTATCCATCGCGCTCGGAAGACGGAAGCCGTGTTCAACGAGAGTTCGCTTTCGAGAGGCATCGCCCTCATGCATCGCGCCAATTTGTGGCACCGTGACGTGAGATTCATCGATGACGACGAGGAAATCTTCTGGGAAATAATCAAGGAGACAGTTAGGAGCACTTCCCGCTTCTCGGCCATCGATATGTCGAGAGTAATTCTCAATGCCCGAACAGAAGCCGAGTTGGCGGATCATCTCGATATCAAAGGTGGTTCGCATCCGAATGCGCTGAGCTTCTAAGAGCTTATTCTGACGCTCGAAGGCATCCACGGCCTTCTCCATCTCTTCTTCAATCGCTGTCACTGCACGCTTCATCGTCTCTGGGCCAGCTGCATAGTGACTAGCTGGAAAGACGTACATCTCGCTCTCTTCCCGGACAATCTCACCAGTCAGTGGATGTAGGGTCATGATCTTCTCGATCTCATCACCGAACATCTCCACTCGAATGGCGAGCTCTTCATACATCGGAATAATCTCGACAGTATCTCCGCGGACCCGGAAGGTGCCTCGTTCAAATGCGATGTCATTGCGCTTGTATTGAATATCCACAAACTGACGAAGGAGCGTATTTCGATCGATGGAGTCTCCGACGCGAAGGCGAATCATGCGATCGACATACTCTTGCGGAGTACCGAGACCATAAATGCAGGAGACGGTGGCGACTACGATGACATCTCGACGAGTCAGGAGTGAGTTCGTCGCGCTATGGCGGAGTCGTTCTACTTCAGCATTGACCGATGAATCCTTCTCAATAAAGGTATCTGATTGCGGAACATAGGCTTCCGGTTGGTAGTAGTCGTAGTACGAGACGAAATACTCCACCGCATTATTGGGAAGAAGCTCTTTAAACTCATTGGCGAGCTGGGCGGCGAGCGTCTTGTTGGGAGCGAGGACGAGCGTCGGACGTTGTAGCTTCTCGATCAGCCACGCTGTTGTGGCGGACTTTCCCGTACCTGTTGCGCCTAGAAGGACGACATCGTTCTCGCCCGCCTGAATCCGTCGAGCAATCTCTGCGATTGCACTCGGTTGATCACCCGATGGGACATAGTCGCTGATCACTTCAAATGAATGCGGCTTACGTTGCAGATCGGATATCGCTCTCATGCGATCGCTCGAGGCTTCAGTTCGGATTCCCACAACTCTTCTATCGCCCGCAGCAAGGCATCGGCATCGCCCGTATTATCAATAACGTGGTTCGAGATCGCCACACGCTCTTCATCACTTGCTTGGGCTGCGACACGCTTCTCAAATTCGTACGACTTCATGCCTCGCGCAATGCAGCGTTCCCGACGGAGCTCTAACGGTGCGGTGATGCTAATAATGTAATCGAAGCGATCCTTGCCGCCGGTCTCAACGAGCAATGGGATCTGATTCACGATGACATCATCGGGGTCACAACTGGCGACTATCTCATCGAGCGCCTCCCGAATTCGTGGATGTGTGATCGCTTCGAGTTCAGCTCGGGCTGCTGGGTCGGAGAAGACGAGTTCGCCGAGCTTGCTCCGATCGAGCTTCCCATCTTTGAGGATCTCATCACCAAAGCGCGCAACGATCTCATCGAAGGCCGGAGTGCCACGTTCGACAACTGCGCGAGCGAGCTGATCTGAATCGACGACGATCGCGCCGAGCGCAGCCAGATACTCCCCTGCTAAGGATTTTCCAGAGCCAATTCCTCCGGTGAGGGCAACGAGTAGCACATCGCTAGCCTACCGAGAGTTGGCCAGCAGCGTCATTGGGAGTTCTCTGGGCAGAGAAGTGAAAGAGAAAGGCCCCGACCATAATGGTCAGGGCCTTTAACACTAGATCGAGTCAGATTATTCAGCAGCCTCAGGTGCTGGAGTCTCGCTCGTTGCAAATGCCTCTGCTGGCGCAGCTGCATCGGCGGCGCGTGCTTCATCCTTCTGCTTCTTGTGAGCGACGAAACGAGCTTGAGCTTCAGCATACTGACGCTCCCACTCTTCACGCTGTGATTCAAAGCCTGGACGCCACTCTTGGGTCTCGGCATCAAAGCCTTCTGGGTAGATGAAGTTACCTTGAGCATCGTAGCGAGCAGCCATTCCATACTGGGTTGGATCGAATGCTTCGATCTCAACTTCGTGGCCTTCGTTAGCCTGCTTCAAGGAGAGTGAGATACGACGACGCTCGAGATCGATATCGATGATCTTCACAAAGAGTGAATCGCCGACCTGAACGACCTGCTCTGGAATCTCAACGTGGCGTTCTGCCAACTCTGAGATGTGAACGAGGCCTTCGATACCTTCAAATACCTTGATGAATGCACCGAATGGAACAAGCTTGGTGACTTCACCAGGGACAACCTGATTAATGGTGTGTGTGCGAGCAAATGCCTGCCAAGGATCTTCTTGTGTTGCCTTGAGTGAGAGAGATACGCGCTCGCGCTCGAAATCAACTTCAAGAACTTCGACAGTTACTTCATCGCCAACTTCAACGACCTCACTTGGATGATCGATGTGCTTCCATGAGAGTTCAGAGACGTGGACGAGTCCATCGACGCCGCCGAGATCAACGAATGCACCAAAGTTCACGATGGAAGAGACAACGCCCTCACGGACCTGACCCTTTGTGAGCTGATTGAGGAAGGTTGTGCGTGACTCTGACTGAGTCTGCTCGAGGTATGCACGACGTGAGAGAACAACGTTGTTGCGGTTCTTATCAAGCTCGATGATGCGGCATTCAACTTCCTTGCCGATGTAAGGAGTGAGGTCACGGACGCGACGCATCTCGACGAGTGATGCTGGCAAGAAGCCACGCAATCCGATGTCGACGATAAGTCCACCCTTAACAACTTCGATGACAGTTCCGGTGACGACTTCGTCGCGCTCCTTCTTGCCTTCGATCTCGCCCCAGGCACGCTCGTACTGAGCACGCTTCTTCGAGAGAATGAGGCGACCTTCTTTATCTTCCTTTTGGAGAACGAGCGCTTCAATACGATCGCCAACCTTGACGAGCTCTGACGGAGCTACATCGTGGCGGATTGAAAGTTCACGGGAAGGGATAACACCTTCTGTTTTGTAACCGATATCAAGAAGAACTTCTTCGCGGTCGATTTGTACAACGATTCCTGAGACCAAGTCTCCATCGTTAAAATTCTTAATTGTGCCTTCGATTGCGGCGAGGAAATCTTCTGCTGAACCGATGTCGTTAATAGCGTGAGTGCTCAAGTTGCTCCGTAGGTGAATAGAAGTAGTAGGGATAGGACGGTTTACCCATCTGGATGAGGGGTGAGTCGCTAAGGGTACGCACCCCAGAAAACTGGGTCAAACCGCCAACTCCCGCCCAGATGTAGGGCTACGATGGATTCGTGCGTGAATATCTACGGGTCCTGAAGTATCCAGGGGCTCGATCCATGATTCTCGCCTCATTCCCCGCTCGCTTCGCCTACGGGATGATCGGATTGGGCCTCTATTTCAAGACCTACCATTCAGTCCATTCCATAGCCTTCGCTGGCTTTGTCGCTGGCGTGAATGGCATCGCCGGTTCGCTCACAACCAGCCTTCGATCATCACTCCTTGATCGCTTTGGAATGCGGACCCCGATCCGAATCTTTGTGCCCTCCTATGCCGCTTCCATCCTCGTTTTCAATTTTGTTCATACTCGAACGTGGTTGCTGCTTGCAGCACTTCTCTTAGGTCTGGCCGCCCCGCCGATCAATCTTTCGATTCGACCATTGTGGCGAAATATCGTGCCGCAAGCAGATATGCGTCGCGCTCTCGCGATCGATACATCCGTCATGACCACAGCAACAATTCTTGGACCAGTACTCGTTACTTACCTCTCGCTTTCTAAACACCCAGCTTCTGCACTGACTACCTGTTCGATCCTGATCTTTATTGGGGGCATCTCGCTCTCGATGTTGAAGGTTGCGAAAGAGTGGAAACCTGAGGTGAAGGCGGGTGATGAGATCGGAATCTTCCAGGTCCCTGGTATTCGATTGCTTATGGTTGAAGGCATCATCATCGGATTAGGCGCTGGAATCTTTCAGATTGCAATGCCGGCATTCACATCGATTAGGCACGTCGAGCATCTCACTGGCACAATCTTTGCTGTCAGTAGTTCATGCAGCATCGTAGGAGCACTTCTGGCAGGTCTCATCGGAAAACGGCTCACTCCGCTGAAAGCATTTGTTCGCAACTATTACTTGTGGGCGATCGTGGGGCTTCCACTCTGCTTCACAACGCCAGGTTGGTCGCTGATGCTTATCGCTGGATTAATTGGACTTACCGTCGGATCACAACAAGTCTTCTATCTCGAGGTGATCGAGGCTGTGAGACCAAAGGGAACGGCAGCTTCAGCCTTAGGTTGGATGTGGACGGTCGAAGGAAGCGCTGCATCTGTTGGTGCCTGGGTGGGTGGATCACTTTCACAAGCGCTCTCACCGCAGATCTGTTTCGCGATTACAAGTGCCTCTGTCGTACTAGGGGTCGTCATCGTCCACTACGGACAGGGTCTTTTGAAATCAGCCGATACCTTCGGTGGCCGCACCGATTAGTGCGCTGCTAGATCCCAGCTCTTGCCGATTCCAACATTGACATCAAGCGGGAGCGAGAGCGCAACCGCGTTGCCCATCTCTTCTTTGACGAGTGCCGAGAGTTGATCCGCCTCACCCTTTGCGATCTCAAAGATCAATTCATCGTGGACCTGCAATAGTAAGCGTGATTTCAAGCCCTCAGAGTTAATACGCCTAGCAACATTGAGCATCGCCACCTTCATAATGTCAGCAGCCGATCCTTGGATTGGGGCGTTGAGAGCCATTCGCTCTGCCATTTCACGTTGTTGACGATTCTCTGAATTCAAATCTGGCAAGTACCGTCTGCGGCCTAAGATCGTCTCGGTATAGCCCCGATCGCGTGCTTCGACCACAACGCTCTTGAGGTAATCACGGATTCCGCCAAATCGATCGAAGTAACTTCCCATCAGTGCTGCAGCTTCGGTTGGCGAGAGGTTGAGTTGTTGTGAGAGTCCAAATGCTGACAAGCCATAAGCAAGTCCATACGACATCGCTTTGATTTGGCGACGCATCTCAGCATCGACCTCACTCGGCTTCACTCCAAATACTTGTGCACCAACGGTCGTGTGAAGGTCTTCACCGCTCTTGAAGGCGGCGATCAGCGCTGCATCTTTAGAGAGATGAGCCATGATGCGCATCTCGATCTGACTGTAATCAGCAGTTAAGAGGTCGACGTAAGGAGTCGCAGCAACGAAGCAGTCGCGAATCTTTCGTCCCTCTTCGGTGCGGACTGGAATATTCTGCAGATTCGGATCTGTCGATGAGAGGCGTCCGGTTGCTGTGGTCGTCTGCTGGAAGGTGGTGTGGATGCGACCATCTGGTGCGATTGCATTGAGCAGTCCATCGATCGTCGTGAGCAACTTCGTCGTTTCGCGAATACGTAGTAGATGAGCAAGGATTGGATGAGATGTCTTCGCAAAGAGGGTCTCGAGACTCTCGGCATCGGTTGTATAACCGGTCTTAATCTTCTTCGTTTTAGGAAGACCAAGTTCATCGAAGAGGATTACTTGCAACTGCTTGGGTGATCCAACATTAAATTCTCGGCCGGCCTCTTTATGTGCAGCCTGCGTCTCACGATCTACTTCACCACGGAAGAACTCAGCGAGTGAGGTGAGCTTCTTCTTATCGACGGCAATGCCATCTCGCTCCATCGCGGCGAGCTCTATCATCGTTGGAATTTCCATATCGGTCAGCAACGATTGCATATCGCGTTTGGTGATCTCATCAGAGAGAACGGGCACTAGCGCAAAGATCACCGCGGCAAGGCTGCCATCAAAGGAGCTGAAGAGGTCTTCACTCGTCGTTGTCACGCTCTGACCAAGGTAACGCTCAGAAAGATCTGAGATCTCCAGGTTTCGACCGCCTGGGTTGATGAGATAACCAGCCAATTCAGTATCGAAGGCGATGCCCATCACTTCGTACTGACGAGTGAAATCTTTGCCCCCATGGACCCACTTCGGAAGGGATGAATCTATAAGCCACTCCCCTTCAGGTGCGCCTACAACGGTATAGATCTCGGATTCACTGACAGCCACAGCATATGCACTGATCGAACCATCGATGACTTCGGCAAAAAGTGCGATCGGCTCAGTGCGACCCTTGAGAAGTTTTGCGACTGCTGCGCTCGAGCTCTCATGCGATGTTGCCTTATCCATGGCGGCGACAACCGGAGCTGTTTCGGCGAGCTGGTCACTGATTCCGCCAAGGATCTTCGCCTTCTCCTTAAGTGCTTTGATCTCAAGTTGATCCATCAGAGCGTTTAGTTTGGCGTAATCAACTCCTGGCCATTCAAGTTCGGTAACACTTGCACCAAATGATAGATCATGGCGTAGTTGTGTGAGTTCGCGATTGAGTCGTATTGGATCGAGATGAGCACGAAGTGACTCGCCAACCTTGCCGCCGACTTCATCTGCGCGCTCTAAGAGTGCGGCGAGTGAGCCATACTCTTGAATCCATTTTGTCGCTGTCTTCTCGCCCACACCAGGAACAGATGGCAAATTGTCGCTGGGATCTCCACGGAGCGCGGCAAAGTCTGGATATTGCTCAGGTGTTAGTCCGTACTTCTCTTCAACTGTTGCCGGCGTCATACGTGCGAGATCAGTCATGCCCTTCTTTGGATATAAGACGGTAATTCGATCTGTGACTAACTGGAATGAATCACGATCTCCGGTGCAGATCAGAACTTCATAACCTTGTTCGGCAGCATGGGTGGAGATGGTCGCAATGATGTCATCGGCCTCAAAGCCCTCCATCGCGAAGTGTCTGACACCAAGAGCTGAAACCGCCTCGAAGATATAACCCATCTGAGATTTAAACTCATCCGGTGTTGCGCTGCGATTTGCCTTGTACTCAGGGAACTTCTCAGCGCGGAAGGTCTTGCGCGATACATCGAATGCCGTCGCGATATGTGTCGGCTTCTCCTCTTTGATCAGATTGATCAGCATGGAGGTAAAGCCGTAGACCGCATTTGTCGCCTGGCCAGAAGCCGTTGAGAAGTTTTCGACTGGGAGGGCGTAGAAGGCACGATAAGCCAGCGAGTGGCCATCGACCAGAAGTAAGCGTTTCTCTACAGTCACGAGGTGGAGTCTAGTTAGACTTATCGCTATGACCGACTATCTTGAAATTATTCGTCAGCGTGGCAGTGGCGCCCTAGATAAGAAGATGGGCATTGAATTTCTTGAGGCTTCTCCTCAGCGCCTCGTCGCTCGCATGCCGGTTGAAGGTAATACCCAACCCTTCGGACTCCTTCATGGCGGTGCCAATGTGGTCTTGGCAGAGAGCCTTGGATCAGTGGGAACAAGTCTTCATGCCGGCCCTGATCGCAAGATTGTCGGCGTCGATATCAACGCTACTCACCACAAGTCAGCTACCGAAGGATTTGTGACGGGGGTTGCTACTGCCATTTCTCTCGGTAAGACTCTCTGCGTCTATGAAGTTGTTATAACAAATGAGGCAGGTGAGCGCACATGTACTTCGCGCATCACCTGCCTCATCTTGGCAGAACGTAAATAATCGCCGGTTAGTGCGCGCCTGTTCCTAGGTAAGCAGCACGAACATCTGGATCATTGAGTAGATCCGAGGCCTTAGCTTCTTTCACTACCTTTCCAGTTTCAAGAACATAGGCACGATGAGCGCGCTGCAGCGCTTGCTGTGCATTCTGCTCAACCAAGAGGATCGTCGTTCCGAGATCCTTATTGATCGCAGTAATGATGTTAAAGATATTTTGAATCATCATGGGAGCAAGTCCCATGGATGGCTCATCGAGAAGTAGTACCTTTGGACGGGCCATCAGTGCGCGACCAATAGCCAACATCTGCTGCTCTCCGCCAGAGAGAGTTCCGCCTGCTTGGAATGCGCGCTCCTTCAATCGCGGGAAGAGGTGATAGACCTTCTCAAGGTCTTCCTGCATCTCGCTCTTACGCTCTTTACGGAAGTACTTTCCGATCTCAAGGTTCTCAAGAACGGTCATACCAGGAAAGATTCCGCGACCCTCAGGAGCCTGAGAGATTCCAAGGGCGGTGCGCTCATGAGCTGGGACCTTTGAAATATCCTGGCCATCGAAGAAGATCTGACCAGAGCCAACTGGGCGTAGGCCGCTAATTGTCTTCAGTGTGGTTGTCTTACCGGCGCCATTAGCTCCAATCAAGGTAACAATCTCACCCTGATTTACAGTGAAACTGATTCCTTTGATCGCTTCGATCTTGCCATAGAAGACGTGGAGATCTTTAATTTCAAGATGCATCTGAAGGTACTCCTAAATAGGCCTCGATGACCTTTGGATCGTTTTGAACTTCATCGGTGGTTCCATCTGCGATCTTGCGACCGAAGTCGAGAACTGCAACGCGATCTGAGATGCCCATGATAAGTGACAT
>JBAXMU010000028.1:0-15087 GCA_037134155.1 Actinomycetes bacterium | reverse complement strand
GTGCTGAGGTAAAGGCGAGCGCTGCTAGTGCAGACGCTGCGAGTACCGCGACCTTCTTATATGTGGATGAGATTTTCATTAGTTTTTAGGCAATCCCTTCGCTGGCATTGCTGGACGAGTTGCAGCTGCCTTGACGACAGGAGCACTTCCAGAATCGGTTGTGTAAAGCGTGTACTTGCCTGGACCATCTACAGATACAGCGTTTCCATCAAGTCCGAGCTTTCCAAACCAGTAGCCGGTGTATCCGACGTGGCTCTTTGCGCTGTAGAGAATTGGTGAGAATGCTGCTGATGCCCATGTAGATCCCTTGGTCTCAATAGCTTTAATAAGCGATGCGCGAGTTGGGGATGTACCTGCGGCGCGGAGTGCCTGCACAGTCAACATGGCGGTATTCATACCGACAAGGATGTTGTTATCGAAGGTAGCTCCAGCGTTGTACTGAGCATTGATCGCCTTGAACTGAGTGATGTATTCGTCAGTCGCATCAGCTGGTGACGGCAAGAAGGAAGCGGCGATTGAACCAGCAAGTGCTGGTGCCAAAGGTCCGAGGAGGCCCTTCAGTGTTGTTCCATCGCTACCTACTGAACCGAGGATCAACTGAACCTTGCCAATGAGGTTAGCCTTGTAGAGGCCACCAGCAAGTGCGCCAGTTGCGCTTGTTACGCCGAACATAACGACAGTATCTGCGCCAGAAGCGACGATTGAGGTTACCCACTTACCGATCACTGATGGATCAGCCTGTGAAAGAGCTGCATAAGGAATCTTCGCTACGAAGGAGGTTCCGGCAGTGGCAAAGCCCTTGAGGGCATCCATACCGAAGTCATCATCTTGGTAGATAAGCGCGACCTTGCGACCTGCAAAGTTATCGGCAAGGTACTTGCCCATGATCTTTGCTTCAGTTGCGTAGGAAGGGAAGAGAGGGAATGTTGTTGGATACTTCTTCATATCCGCAAAGCCACTGAATCCAGTGTTAACGAAGAGACGTGGGACGCCCTGGCTATTAACCAGGCGAGTAGTCGCTTCATTATTTGCAGTTCCGAGAGTTCCGACAAGCGCAAAGACTTTATCTTTAAGAATCAGGTCATTAGTGACCGAGAGTGTCTGTGATGGTGAGTAGGCATCATCTTTAACGATGAGCTTGATCTGACGACCATTTACTCCACCATTTGCATTGACATAACTGAAGTAGGCATTCATTGCACCTGGGATCTTGTTATATCCAGGAGCAGCTGCACCAGTAAGAGGGAGGGTTACTCCGAGTTTGATAGTAGAGCCGGTTACGCCGGTCTCTGCATGGGCGGGCAATGCACTTGCAACAAGTGCTGCCGCAGCAGCAACTGCTACTGCAATGATTCCGCCTTTTGTTCGACGCTGAACGAACATGTATTTCCTTCCATTGAGGGTATGTAGGAACTGCCGGTATGAAGTTTTACTGGCGAGTGCGTGCGAGGAACTTCATCCGAGGTAACTTCGGTCCATTAGGAACGAAGAGAACCGTCGCAATCAAGAGCACGCTCGTGATAACACCAGGTAGGTTTGCAGTCACCTTGTCAGAACCTCCGAAGTGCGTTGCCGCGGTATTCGAGAGTTCGGGTATGGCGACCAAAACCACTGCACCAACAATGCTACCCCCGAGGTTGCTGACACCAGCAAGCACCGCACCTGTAACAAGTGTGAAAGAGAGGGTCAAAGTGAAGGCCAGCGGAGCGACCAATCCAAGGAGCATGGCGAATAACGAGCCAGCAAGCCCTGCAACGGTAGAACTGAGCGTAAATGCCAATACTTTTGCCTGTGCGACATTGATGCCTGAAAGCGCCGCTGCGGTCGGATTAGCACGTAGCGCCCGCCAACGCCTTCCATAACGAGTTGATAACAAATTCCGAAGTAGCCAGAAAACGAGGATTGCGGCGATAACTGCGACCACAAAGAACCATCGGTACTGGGTGAAGTCAGAACCAAGCGATGCTGGCGGATTCCCAACATCGAAGAGCAGGCCTTGCTCACCACCCAAGATGTGGAATTGATTTGCAAGTGATGGAAGCCCGACTGCAAGTGCAAGTGTTGTTCCGGCTAAGTATGGTCCGCGCAATCTCGCAGCTGCGATACCGAGTAAGAAGCCTGCAACTCCACCAGCAAGAGCTCCAATTAAAAATGCAAATGGATATGGAATGTGAAGATGAGATTGACAGAGCACTGCTGCATATCCACCAACTGCCATGAGCGCACCATGACCAAGTGAGATCTGTCCTGAATATCCCGTTAAGAGAACGATAGATGAGATCGCAATTGCAAAGATTGCAACTTGCGCACCTTGATACGAGCGGAGTTGATCGACATATCCGCTACCAATAATAAGTGCTGCTCCGATCAAAATGAGTAGGAGGAGTCGAATAACAGGTGATTTATGCTTCACGGCTACTCCCCTTTCCAAAGATCCCTTGCGGGCGAATCAGTAGCACAATAATCAGGATGATAAATGCTGCGCTGAAGGTCACAGAGGTTCCGATGTATTGCAAGATGAAGGCAAAGCCCACGCCTAATACAACGCCGCCAACGACTGCACCGATCAAGCTTTCAAGTCCACCGATTACTGCTGCGACGAAGCCGCTCACCAAGAGCAGGTCGAGTGAGTTCGGCGAAAGATATGTCGTAGGAGTTACGAGTGCACCAGCGACCGCCCCCGCTGCGCCAGCGAAGGCCCAGCCAATAGTGCGAACGCGATCAACGCGAACTCCAGAGAGTCTTGAGATCTCGGGTTGGAAACTCGCTGCTCTAAGTGCCAACCCAAGACGCGTGAATTTAAAGAGCGCCGCAAAGAGAAGGAGTACTACAGCAGCACCAACAACGATCGCAGCATTCTGTGGTGAGAATGGAATGGTCGTATGGCCAATCATGTAACCCTTGCTCGAAAGTGGCGATGTGTATTGCAAGAAGGTATTTCCCCAAATGAGCCCGGCCAAGCTTCGAATTCCGCCAAGTACGCCCAAGGTCGCAATAACCGGAGCGATCGATTCAACGGGAGTTCCCTTTGTGCGTTTTGCCAATGGACGCATGATGATTGCTTCAACCAGAGCACTTATGAGTGCGCCAGCAAGGATCGCAACCGGAAGTGATAACCAGTAGTTATGCATCCGAGTCATCGCTTCATAACCAATATATGTAGAGAGAATCGCCTGACCTGCTGCAGCAAAGTTCACAACGCGAGTTGAGCGCCAGACGAGAACAATTGCGAGTGACATCAGCGCATAGATCGCACCGCTGCTGAGTCCAACGAGAATCGTATTAAAGAAGATTTGCATTAGTACCCCAAGTAAGCAGATCGAAGGGCAGGGTCGTTGAGTAGATCAGCGGAAGTTCCAGAAATCACTAGCTGACCGAGATTAATGATGATTCCGCGATCTGCGATCGAGAGCGCCGACATCGCATTCTGTTCAACGAGAACTACGGTGAGTCCTAAGCGATGGCGAAGTGCATCAACTGCAGCGAAGATTTGATCAATGATGAGAGGTGCAAGACCAAGTGAAGGCTCATCCAAGAGAAGCAACTCCGGGCGGGCAATCATTGCGCGACCGATAGCGAGCATCTGACGTTCACCACCTGAGAGCGTATCTGCGCCTTGCTTCATGCGTTCGCCTAAACGCGGGAAGAGTTCGAGAACTTCAGCGGTTGCTGCTGCGATGTCGCGCTTATCTTTGCGCCATATTCCACCAAGTTCGAGATTTTCGGCAACAGATAACTCTGGAATAACGGCCTTACCTTCAGAGACGTGAACAATTCCGCGACGAACGAGATCTTCTGGGCGCTCCCCCAGGATGGACTTGTCCTTCCACTCTGCGCGGCCGCCAGCAACAGGCAGCAAACCCGATAGTGCTCGTAACAAGGTGGTCTTACCTGCGCCATTGCTTCCAATGATGGTGACGAGTTCGCCTTGATTGATTGTGAAGCTCAGATCATCAATCGCCGTAATTGCTCCGTGTTGGACATGGAGCTTTTCGATAATGAGCGTCATGCGCTTGCTCCTTGATTACCAAGGTAGGCGGCGATCACAGCTGGGTTCTCACGAACTTCTGCTGGAGTTCCTTCGGCGATGAGCTGGCCAAAGTTAAGCACGTAGATGCGATCACAGACATTCATCACAACATCCATGTGGTGTTCAACGATCAAGACAGAGGTGCGGCCGCGGATATTGCGGATCAGGCTCTTCATCCAATCAATATCTTGCGAGCCAAGACCGCCAGCAGGTTCATCGAGCAAGAGAAGTTGTGGATTGCTGACCAAGGCGCGGGCGATCGCCACTCGCTTGGTGATTGGATATGGAAGAGAGTCGGCGCGACGGTCTGCAATATCCGCGCAGTAGGTATTCTCTAACGCAACATGTGCGCGCTGACGAAGATCATCTTCACTCTTCTTTGATGCTCCAAAGATTGAGCGAACCAATCCCGCTTTTGCATCGACTTCAGCACCGATCATCACATTCTCTAATACGGTGAGATCACCGAAGAGGCCAACGCCTTGCAGAGTTCGCGAAATTCGATGTGACACTAATTCATCTGGTGCGAGCCAGGCTCGCTCTTTGCCATTGAGAGTCAGGACGCCAGAATCGGGCTTCACAATTCCAGAGAGCACGTTAAAGAGTGTGGTCTTGCCCGCACCATTGGGACCAATGAGCCCAACAACTTCACCAGGATTGACGCGGCAGTGGACATCACTTAAAGCTTTAAGGCCGCCGAAGTTGACGCTTACGCCGTCAACAGCGAGAAGTGCATGCTCGTGCGCCACGATGCGTCCTCCTCATTGAAGAAATCTTAAGATCGCTAGCGACCTGAATAATTACCGATGGTAGATTCTAGGCAGTCGAGTGGCAATTCTTGTGGTGATTTCATAATTAATAGTGCCGGCGGCGGTTGCCCAATCATCGGCGCTAAAACCGTCTTCGCCAATAACGGTGACATAGTCGCCAGCCCGAGCAGTGCTATCAGCACCTAGATCCACCACACATTGATCCATCGAAACTCGACCTATTAGCCTTGCTAAATCGCCGTTATAGGAGACTCCTGCCGTGGAATCAGCTCGACGCGGAAGGCCATCGCTATAACCCATGCAGACGATTCCTAATTGGGTATCGGTATCAGTGACGCCGGTACCGCCATATCCGACCCGAGAGAGCGCCGGAACTCGTTTGACGTTAACGAGCTTTGCTTTGATACTCATCGCAGGCCTGAGGCCAAGTTTTTCAGATGAACCCATCGTAGAAATATCCGGGCTCAGTCCATACATAGCGATACCAAGACGGATCATCTGCTTATGTGATCGTGGATGAGCAATTGCACCAGCTGAATTCGCAGCATGCACAATCTCTGGGAAGACTCCTTCGCTCTGAAGGGCATTGAGCAAGACGTTGAAGAGAATCAATTGCTGTTCAGTGAAATCTGAATCGGGTTCGTCAGCGCGCGCAAAATGGGTCCAGTATCCAACAACATGGAGATCATCTTTTACCTCGCGCAGACGAAGCAAGAATGGATCCCACTCCTCTAAGAATCCCCCACGAGTCATTCCGGTATCGACCTCGATATGAATCCGTGGCTTTATGCCGGTGCGGGCACCTGCAGCAAGAACTTCATCAAGGAGTGCGAGCGAGGAGATTGAGAGATCGATATTTTGCTGAAGTGCGCGATGAAAATCTTCGCCAGGTGGCGTCAGCCAGGCAAGAACTGGTGCGGTAATTCCAGCATCTCGTAATAAGAGCGCTTCTTCTAAGAGTGCAGTACCAAGCCAGGTTGCACCGGATGCAAGAGCGGTACGTGATACCTCGACCAAACCATGACCATAAGCATCAGCTTTAACGACTGCCAAGATCTCGGCATCTGTCTCACCCTTAAAGTGTGCAATATTAGATGCGATAGCGGTGAGATCGACTTCTACATAAGCACGTGGAGTACTCACTCTTCGATCACCACCATCGCTGAGGCGATACCAGCATCGTGAGAGAGCGAGAGATGCACCTTCTTACCCTGTAAATATTTTTCAGTCTCACCCGAGAGAATAAAAGTTGGTTTTCCACTCTCAAGGTTGATCACCTCGACATCATGCCAATGAAAGAGCCCCTTCGCATCCATCGCCTTTGCAATCGCCTCTTTTGCAGCAAAGCGCGCTGCCAAGCCATGAAGCGGGCGATCTAACTCAACCCCTTTAAAGAGTCGCGCCTTGAGTGCAGGGGTACGGACGAGCGACTCCTCGAAGCGAGCGATATCTACGACATCAATACCGATTCCGAAGATCATGTGGGTTGCCTCTCTGAAGGCCAGGCTCGATCGATTGCAATTAAGAATACAAGTAAAGATCCACCGATCAGAACTCCTCCGAGGAGATCTGAGAACCAATGGGTATTGCGGATCAACGATGCTGCATAAACCGTAGTCGTCAGCACTCCTACAACAACCTGCAAGAAGATGAGGTGTGAGCGGCTATGAAAGGCATAGCGATAGAGGATGTAGGCGGTCATTCCCCATGTGAGGAGCGCATTTGCTGAGTGGCCACTTGGATAAGAGAGGCCGCCGGCGTGTAAGAGATCGAGTGATAGCCGAGGTTTGCTTCGACCAAAGATCACCTTTGAAAGTCCAACAACACCGTTAAGGAGAAGAACGGCGCTGACTGAGAGATAGATCGGACGCCAGGATTTAAATTTCCAACCAAAGAAGGCGGCGGTAATCAGCAAGATGGTCGCGGTGAGGCTTCGAAGTCCAAGATCATCCATTGCTAAGAGGATATGGCTCGACATGCCTTTGAAGGTATGGTGCTTGAGCGCTTTGATCCAATGATCAAAGCGATAGAGATAACTCTGATTGAGGACTTGCTCAGTGACCAAGAGAAACCCGATGAAGAGGAAGATCGACCATCGCACTGCTCGAAACATCGCCACTTTCCGAGCGAGCGGTAAGTCGTTAAACACTTATTCCACCGTGACAGATTTAGCCAAGTTACGAGGTTGATCGACATCATTTCCTCGCGCAATCGCCATCTCGTAAGCGATGACTTGTAATGGGACAACAGCGAGCACTGGCTCTAAGAATGGATGTGTGGCAGGAATTCGAATCATGTGGTCGGCGCTCGTTAAGTCACCATCGCCGATAGCAATAATGACTGCGCCACGTGCCTTTACTTCCTGCACATTGCTCGCCATCTTCTCTGCCAAGAGCGATCCAAATGCCGGCATGACTGCAACCACTGGAGTTCCTTGATCAATGAGCGCGATCGGGCCGTGCTTGAGTTCGCCACCGGCAAAACCTTCGGCATGCATATAGGCGAGCTCTTTGAGTTTGAGCGCACCTTCAAGAGCAGTTGGGAAGCCAACATGGCGACCAAGGAAGAGCATTGATGAGGCATCTTTAAATTGGCGAGTAAGAGCGCGAAGGGGTTCGACCGTCTCTAATACTTGCTCGATCTTTCCTGGCAGCTCTGCAAGATGAGCCACGATCTCTTCATGCTCTGCCTGGGTGAGCGAACCACGAACGGTGCCAAGATGGAGAGCGATCAAATACATCGCAATAAGTTGAGTGAGGAAGGCCTTAGTAGATGCAACTGCAATCTCTGGCCCGGCATAGGTGTAGAGAACAGCATCGGATTCACGAGGAATTGTTGAACCATTGGTATTACAAACTGCGAATACTCGAGCGCCCTTGCTGCGGGTATAACGCATCGCCATCAAGGTATCCATAGTCTCACCTGATTGCGAGATCGGAATAACAAGGGTATTTCCATCAACACTTGGTTCGCGGTAGCGGTATTCAGAGGCTAACTCGACATCAACTGAGATATTCGCCCACTTCTCGATCGCATACTTGCCTACAAGTCCTGCGTGATAAGCAGTGCCACAGGCGATGATGACAACTTTGGAAATTCCCTCGAGATTAATCCCGGCAGTGATCTCAGGGTCGAGTCCAGCGGTGCGACCAATTAAAGTATCGGCAACTGCCTTTGGCTGCTCATAAATCTCTTTGAGCATAAAGTGTTCGAAGCCACCGCGTTCTGCGGCAGATGCATCCCACGAAATCTCGTAGGCCTTCTGCGGAAGTACGTCGCCTTCAAGATTAGTAATAACAATCGAAGAAGCGGTGATATCGACGACCTCATCTTGGCCGAGCTCTAACGCATGCTTGGTGTGTGCGATAAATGCTGAGACATCAGATGCTAGGAAGTTCTCTCCCTCGCCCACTCCAACGACAAGTGGTGAGTTACGACGGGCACCGACAATGCGGCCAGGTTCATCTGAATGAATAGCAAGCAGCGTAAATGATCCACGCAGTTCGGCGCAGACTTCTCGCATCGCAGCAGCGAGATCGCCGCCATGCTTCTTGCGAGCATCACTGAGTAGGTGGACGACCGATTCGGTATCAGTCTCGGATTTGAAGATATGGCCGCGCTTCTCAAGTTCTTCGCGCAGTTCTACATAATTTTCGATGATTCCATTGTGGATCAGCGCGAGCTTGCCCTCGTTATCAAGATGTGGGTGGGCATTGCGATCGGTTGGTCCGCCATGGGTTGCCCAACGAGTATGTCCGATGCCGCTATGAGCATCCGGGACAGTGGTGAGTGTGGATTCAAGATTGCCGAGTTTTCCTGCGCGCTTCTCGATCCAAAGTGGTTCACCTTGGGTTACGGCGAGAGCGATTCCAGCGGAGTCATAACCGCGATATTCGAGTCGACGTAAACCTTCAAGAACTGGGGAGAGTGCGCTCGCCTTGCCAGTGTATCCAACGATGCCACACATCTAGCCAGACTCCTTCATACGTTATGAGAGTTCGGATCTTACTAGTGCGGCGATTTCATTTGCGATTTCTTCGGCATCTTTCACGCTCTCAGCTTCAACCATGACTCGAACGAGCGCCTCAGTTCCGGATGCCCGAACCAAGATTCTTCCCTTATCGCCGAAATCCTCACCTTTAGCCTTGATTGCGCTCTGGATCGGCTCTGACTCTGAAAGTTCTTCCTTCTTCACATCTTTCACATTGATCAAGACTTGTGGGAAGCGGACCATCACAGAGGCGAGATCAGCGAGTGACTTGCCAGAATTTTTCATCGCCTGCATCAGGTGAAGGGCAGTCAATAAGCCATCACCGGTATTTGCATGCTGACGCATAATGATGTGACCAGATTGCTCGCCGCCAAGGGTATGACCATCTGCAAGCATCTTCTCTAAGACATAACGATCGCCGACCGCGGTCGTCTCAACGGTGATGCCGTTCTCGGCCATCGCCTTCATAAATCCAAGATTGCTCATCACGGTACCGACGACAGTGTTATTTGCGAGTTCACCGCGGGACTTCAAATCAGCAGCGAGGATCGCCATGATGAAATCACCATCGACCTCATTGCCGTTCGCATCCACTGCAAGGCAGCGATCCGCATCGCCATCGTGAGCGATACCAAGATCTGCACCGACTTCGAGGACCTTCGCCTTTAAGTTCTCTAGGTGGGTAGATCCGCAACCATCATTGATGTTGATGCCATTAGGTGCGGCAGAGATTGCAATAACTTCTGCGCCTGCGCGCTCGTAAGTCTTCGGTGCAACGCGAGAGGATGCGCCATTTGCGCAATCGACAACAACTTTGATTCCAGTCAGGCTAGTTGAGAGCGATGAGAGTAAGTGGAAGATATATCGCTCAGCTGCGCTCTCATCGAGAACAACGCGACCAACATCTGCGCCAAGTGGACGATCCCACTTCTCTTCTAATCGGGCTTCAATCTTTGCTTCGAGTGCATCATCGAGCTTTCCGCCACCTTTGGCGAAGAACTTAATTCCGTTATCTGGCATTGGGTTATGCGATGCGCTGATCATGACACCGAGATCTGCGCCGGTCTCTGCAACGAGATGAGCGATTGCTGGAGTAGGGAGAACTCCTACGCGATAGACATCAACACCGGCACTTGCTAACCCGGCGATCACTGCAGCTTCGAGGAATTCACCTGATGCTCGTGAATCTTGACCGATAATCGCTTTAGGGCGGCCATTACTACCAGCTTCACCAACAGCACCAACTTCAGCGAGGATATGGGCAGCAGAGATCGCTAGATTTAAGGCGAGTTCAGCTGTGAGGTCGCGATTGGCCAAACCTCGAACACCATCGGTGCCAAAGAGTGCCATCTATCTCCCCAATCCAAGCAGAGTGTGCAAGAACGGTAAGAGTGAGATTAACGCTTTGAGTATTGTGAGCGCTTACGAGCCTTCTTAAGGCCGTACTTCTTGCGCTCGATCACACGTGGATCACGTGTAAGGAATCCAGCCTTCTTAAGTGCTGGGCGATTTGCATCGCGATCAATCTCATTGAGTGCACGTGCAACACCAAGACGAAGTGCACCAGCTTGACCTGATGTTCCGCCACCGTTGATGCGTGCGATTACGTCGAAAGCATTCTCTGCACCAACTGTGCGGAATGGCTCTGAAACTAATTGCTGGTGAACCTTATTTGGGAAGTAGACAGCGAGTTCCTTGCCGTTAACAGTCCACTTGCCAGTTCCTGGAACGAGACGTACGCGAGCGACAGCCTCTTTACGACGACCGGTTCCGCCACCTGGTGCCTTGATTGATGGACGGTTAGTCGCTGCAGCTGGTGTGCTACTTGAGTAAGAAGTAAGGAGTTCGTCCTGTGCGTCGACAGTTGTTTCGAGATCTGACATGTTTATAGGCTCCTGTTACTTGCTTACGATTTGGGAAATTTGGCTGAATACGAATGGTGTTGGGTTCTGCGCAGCATGTGGGTGTGTTGGACCTGCGTAGACCTTGAGCTTTGTACCGACTTGGCGGCCAAGCTTGTTCTTAGGAATCATTCCAAGGATTGCCTTCTCAACAACGCGAGTTGGATCCTCGTTGATCAAATCTGAGTAGACGATAGATGTCATTCCACCTGGGAAACCAGAGTGATGGTGAGCCATCTTCTGCGCTGCCTTCTGGCCGGTAAGAACAATCTTCTCGGCGTTGATGACAATAACGAAGTCACCCATGTCGATGTGTGGAGCAAATGTTGTCTTGTGCTTTCCACGGAGCAGCACAGCTGCATGTGAAGCAAGGCGACCGAGTACTACGCCTTCTGCATCGATGACATGCCACTTACGAGTAGTAGCTTGGTCACCAGCCTTCGGTGTAAATGTGCGCACGAGGTCTTCTCCTTATTGCTTCAGTATTGCCTTGATAATGACGGTTTTGCTGTCTGCGGTTTAATGCAAGAGGTGCAGATTACCCGCCCGAGCGCTCTCGGGTCAAAATGAGCCCCCGCTGAAATGGGCAGGATCAGCGCCTTTTAGGGCTTTTTCAGCGTATATCCCGTAGGGCACTTGGGATTGACCGCCTTGATGACCTTCTTGGCGGTTCCCTTCACGCAGGTGATGGATTTCTTGATGACATTCGCCCCTGGCTTGAGGACGATGGGTGGAGAACTGGGCTTTAGCAGCGTTGGCTTGGGAGTTGGGGTCGGCGAGGCCTTCACTGTTGGAGTTGGGGTCGGAGTTGCCTTAACTGTTGGCGTTGGAGACGGGCTCTTCACGATCGGGGTTGGCAGTACGACGCCATCATCTGATCCTTCGCGTTCGCCACCACCATCGTGCTCCTTCTGGCCACGGGCAGGCGGAGAGAGAACGGGGCGTGGACCATTGCTTGCAATAGGAGATGGAGTGACTACAGGTGTTGAGGTAACCACTGGTGTTGGAGTCGTAACTGGAGCGGGCGACTGCGTCGCGGTGCTCGAGGATTTAGGGATCTGTGCGATCGCCGAAGCAAGTGAGGAGGTCCAACCGCGAGATAAGTAAGAAGCTCCGGATACACCTTGAATTGCTGCACTCTGCGCCTTGAGCGCCTCACTCACGAGGATTGGCAGCGCATAATTTGTATAGGAAGCGTTTGATCCTTTTGTTGAAACTTGCGGCGTATCAATCTTGGTGATCTTGCCACTGTCATCAACGGTGATCTGCACTTGAACAGTTCCGAAGTTGTAATTGACTGCATTACCTAAATATGTTGTGGCTGCATGTGCTTCATCAAGAATTCCAGTAAGAGAGCATGCACCAGCTAATGAGAGCGCAAAGGCACGAAGGCCCTTATTCGCTTGCATCATTGAAGGTCTCATCTCTTCGTGCCAAGGTCATATCGATTCGCGCCAAGAGATCTTCATCCGCTGGGTAATCGACCCGCATCAAGGTTAGACCACAAGAGGGGAAGACATAGGAGTCAGAGACCCGAGACTTTGCTGAGAGTATCTCCTTCATCCAACTCACTGGATAGCGCGACTCCCCCACGCAGACCGCTGCGCCGACAAGATTTCGCACCATATTCCAGCCAAAGGCATCGGCTGATAATTCGGCGATAACGAAGCCATCACTATCTCGGCTCCAATGGAATCTCTTTAACTCTCTGATTGTTGTGCTGCTCGGGCGATAACGACAGAAGGTAGCGAAGTCACGCTCACCCAACATCTGTGCGCTCGCTTCATTCATCAGGTCGATATCGAGCTCTCTAAACCAGGTCGTTGCGTCCAGGCGTTGCAGCGGTGAAAGAACGCGATTGTTATCGAGAATCTTGTAGCGGTAGTGCCTTGCCTCTGCCGAGAAGCGAGCATGGAAATTAGCTGGCGCTTCGACGACCGAGTTGATGCGAATATCGCGGCTTAAGATCTGATTGACCCGGAAGTAGAAATTATCAATATCCCATTCGGTCTCATCTGGGCGATAGCGTGAAACATGAGGTGCAGCCGGAATATCCACGTGGATGATCTGGTGCAGGGCATGAACACCTGCATCGGTGCGACCAGCGACAACGGTATTTACTTGGTGGCGGGTCATCCGCGATAGCGCATCTTCAATCTCGAACTGAATCGTCCGTTGATCTGGCTGCTTAGCCCAGCCGGCGAAGTTGGTGCCGTCGTAGGATAAATCGATCTTTAAACGACGAAACCCACTCTCGGGATTGAGAGTGGGTTGCGCCATAACGTGCGAGAAGGTTGGTTAAACCTAGACGAGCTCGATAACTGCCATTGGCGCGTTATCGCCGTTACGTGGACCGACCTTGGTGATACGTGTGTATCCACCATTGCGGGCTGCGAATCGTGGACCGATCTCAGTGAAGAGTGTATGTACAACGCTCTTGTTCTGGATTGTCTGCATCACGCGACGGCGAGCAGCGAGATCGCCAGCCTTTGCAGCTGTGATCAGCTTCTCTGCCACTGGACGAAGGCGCTTAGCCTTGGTCTCAGTTGTAGTGATGCGGCCGTGTTCGAAGAGCTGCTCAGCAAGGGTGCCTAGCAACAATCTTTCGTGTGCTGGTCCGCTTCCGAGACGTGGACCTCTACTTGGTGTTGGCATGCGTTTTCCCCTGAGCCTTAGACGTTCTCTGATTCAACGAGTTCATCGTCGACATCAGTTCCGTAGTTGTGGTGTTTAGTTGGATCGAATCCGATTGGGCTGTCCTTAAGCTGGAGTCCCATAGAGTGAAGCTTTGCCTTCACTTCATCGATTGACTTTGATCCAAAGTTACGAATGTCGAGAAGGTCAGCTTCTGAACGGCCAACGAGCTCGCCGACAGTGTGGATTCCTTCACGCTTCAAGCAGTTGTATGAGCGAACGGTGAGATCGAGATCTTCGATTGGAAGAGCGAGATCAGCAGCGAGCGCAGCATCTTGGACGCTAGGTCCCATTTCGATGCCTTCTGCGTTGACGTTCAATTCGCGAGCAAGACCGAAGAGTTCGACGAGAGTCTTACCTGCTGATGCCATGGCATCTGAAGGCTTCATTGACTGCTTTGTCTCAACATCGACGATCAAGCGATCGAAGTCTGTGCGCTGCTCAACACGAGTCGCTTCAACCTTGTAGGTGACGCGAAGAACTGGTGAATAGATTGAGTCGACCGGAATACGGCCGATATCTCCACCAGCCTGCTTATTTGAGACAGCAGTGACATATCCACGGCCACGCTCAATGGTGAGTTCGACTTCGAACTTAGCCGATGAGTTGAGGGTCGCGATATGTAGATCTGGGTTGTGAACCTGTACGCCTGCAGGAGCTGCGATATCTGCGCCTGTGACAACGCCCTCGCCATTCTTGCGGATGTAGATAAGTGATGGCTCATCGTTATCTGATGAGATCACAAGGTTCTTGATGTTAAGGACGATCTCTGTGAGGTCTTCCTTAACGCCTTCGAGAGTGGTGAACTCATGGAGCGCACCATTCACGCGAATGCTTGTTACAGCTGCACCTGGGATAGAAGAGAGCAGGGTGCGGCGTAAGGAGTTTCCGAGTGTGTAACCAAAACCTGGCTCAAGTGGCTCGATGATGAACCGTGAGCGGAATTCGGATACGACTTCCTCGCTGAGGATGGGACGTTGTGCAATAAGCACTTATTTCCTCCGTACGTTAGGGAGATCCACTATTTGATCTCCGGTCTTCTTAAATGGACTTAAATGGGCTTAAACGGGTAGGACTGGTTTAAAGAGTCTTACTTGCTGTAGAGCTCAACAATGAGCTGTTCTTGAATCTGTGTGTCGATAACAGCGCGGTTTGGAGCACCGTGAACCAAGATTCGCATCTTTGATCCAACAACTTCCATCCATGCTGGTACTGACTTTTCACCGAGTTCAGCGCTTGCGACGATGAATGGTGTGAGATCAAGTGAGCCTGGGACGACATCAATAACATCCATTGGTGTGACGCGGAATGAAGGAATGTTGACCTTCTTACCGTTCACAAGGAAGTGATTGTGACGAACAAGCTGACGTGCCATATCGCGGCTCTTTGCAAAGCCAGCGCGATAGACGACGTTATCAAGACGAGTCTCAAGGATGATCAAGAGGTTCTCACCGGTCTTACCTTGGAGGCGGTTAGCCTCTTCGTAGTAACCGCGGAACTGCTTCTCTAGAACGCCATACATACGTGCGCACTTCTGCTTTTCGCGCATCTGTAGAAGGTATTCAGATTCCTTTGAGCGACCACGACCGTGCTGCCCTGGTGGGTATGGACGTGATTCGATAGGACACTTTGGACCATCGCACTTTGAGCCCTTGAGGAAGAGCTTTACTTTTTCGCGACGGCAGCGCTTGCAATCTGCTC
>JBAXMU010000027.1:0-15806 GCA_037134155.1 Actinomycetes bacterium | reverse complement strand
TCCCCTGCACCGATATTGAACATGGGAAGAGCCTACCCGCCCAGCCGTATTGGGACTATTTGCCAGCAACCAAGGTGACCGAGGCCGACAAGGTGAGATTTCCGCGCTGGTACTTCACCGTCACGCGATCACCAACGTTGTGGGACCTGATCGCTACGACGAGTTCATCAGCGTTTGAGATCGCCTTGCCATCGAATTCAGTGATGATATCTCCAGCACGTAGACCAGCCTTTGCAGCAGGACCACCTGCAAGGATTGCTGAACTACGAGTTGTGATACGAGCGCCGGTTCCAGAGAAGCTGGTGTCAACTGAGATTCCCATAATCGGATAGGTCGCCTTACCAGTCTTGATAATCTGTTCAGCGGTCTTCTTCGCTTGGTTAATAGGAATCGCAAAGCCAAGTCCGATCGATCCTGATTGGCTTGCAAAGTTTGATCCAAGTGATGCGATCGCAGAGTTCACACCGATTGCAGCGCCATTTGCATCAACGAGTGGTCCACCTGAGTTACCTGGATTAATCGCTGCATCAGTTTGGAGGGCATTAATAAATGAGTTCTGACCAGTACCGCCACCAGATGTCACTGGGCGATCCTTGGCAGAGATAATTCCTGAGGTCACAGTTCCGGCAAGACCAAGTGGTGAACCAATTGCGATAACCGGATCTCCTACTTGAATCGTGTCAGAGTTGCCGAGCTGGAGTGCTGGTGCATCTGCGACATCAATCTTTAAGACGGCGAGATCATAAGAACCATCGCGACCCAAAACTGTCGCAGGATAACTCTTACCATTTGCAAGATTGACGGTGATCGATCCACCGCTGGTAACAGCGCCTTCAATCACGTGATTATTCGTCAGGATCGTGCCATTGCTCTCAATGAAGAAACCCGATCCAGTGTCGCCACCTTGTGGGGTCTGGGCATCAATTGAGACAACAGATGGTGAGACACGGGCTGCGATGCCAGCGATCGAATCTGGGGCACGCGAGATCGAAGAGTGGGTTGAAACAAGATTAGTGTTATGTGAAGTAAAGAGGCGGTCAACGGCTGCACCCGCTCCGCCAGCAACCAAAGCCATGACAAGTGCGAGGCGAATGCCGATCGAAGGGATGCGAGATTTAGGAGCAGGAGGTTCAACAGGAGTTGCAGATAACCACCACGGCTGACTCGCCGGAGGAATCACTGGCTGGGTTGGGGCTGCTGCAGTTGTTGAATTCTCTTCGTCACTCATGGTCGCGATCTTATAAGGCGAATCTTAAAGCCGCCTTAAATCAAGCTTTGGTAGCGAGCAGAACCCCGGCGCCAAGGGGCAGCAGGGTCGAGTGCCAGCGAGAATCTTCCTTAATGGCTCGGATGCCATCGCGACGGGAGATGCTCTCAAAGTCGCGTTGGGTTGGGTCTGCGACCTTGCCACCACTGAGGGCGTGGTCGATGACCAAGGTGCCGCCTGGACGTAAGAGTCGGTAGGCCTCGTGGATGAGATCCATTAAATCAGCGCTTACGCGGATCACAACGAGGTCATAATTCGCATCCGCCAGTTTTCCAACGACATCGTTGATAACGCCGGTAATGAGTCGGAATCGTTGTGCCGCAATTCCAGCATCTTCAAAACTCTGGCGTGCTGCAGTTGATAGCTCTCGCTCGGTATCGATCGATGTCAGAACACCATCGCGTGGCATACCTTGGAATAACCAGAGTGCACTGACGCCCGATCCGGTTCCAATTTCAACGACCGATTTTGCTTGTGCCTGGCTTGCGGCAAATTGAAGAAGGCCACCAACTGCTGGAGATGGATCGTGTGCACCGCACTCAACGCCATAGGCACGTGCTTGTTGCATAAAGATATCTTCACGGACATAACTCTCAGAGTAAGCAGTCATATCTCCGCGGTTGCCAATTGTTGTCACAGTGATTTGATCCAATCGATCAATACGCGAACACCCGATGCAGTTCCGCCCTTTGGATTCTCACCAGCATCAGCATCAGAACGTCCGGTACCTGCAATATCGAGGTGTACCCAACGGCGATCTCCAACAAACTTCTCTAAGAAGAGTGCAGCGGTGATAGAGCCTGCGCCAAATTTCTTTCGATCGATGTGGGCATAATCTGCAATGTCGCTATGGAGAGCTTCGGAGTAATCATCGACAAGTGGCATATGCCAGACATTGTCGCCGATACGTTTTCCAGCTTCATGGAGATCTACAGCAAGGCGAGCATCACGTGAGTACATTGCGGCATATTGGCGACCAAGGCCAATGCGTGCAGCTCCTGTAAGTGTGGCAACATCGACTAAGTAATCTGGCTTTAATTCAAGGTCTGCATAAGCAAGGCCATCGGCTAATACCAAGCGACCCTCAGCATCGGTATCGAGAACTTCGACTGTAGTTCCGCCGTATTGAGTGATCACATCAGATGGGCGTTGGGCCGTGCCAGAGATGAAGTTAGCTGCGCACATCATGAGCGCTGTAACTCTGACCTTTGGCGCAACTTCAGCCATCGCGAGCGTTGTGGCCATGACGATTGCAGCACCAGACATATCTGTCTTCATCGGCGCCATATCTTCCCAACCGCGCTTAATTGAATAGCCGCCGGTATCGAAGGTGATTCCCTTCCCAACCAGAACAACATGTGGCCACTTTGCTGATCCGCGTGGCGCGTATGTCACTTCAATCATTCGTGGACCCGGATTTGGTTGCGAACCACCGACGGCTTTAAGGCCACCAAACTTATTAAGCGCAGCACCCGATAGGACTTTGACGGAGAGCGCAGCAGAGTTGATCTTCTTTACAGCTTTCTTTGTTTCAGCAGCCATCCATGCTGGATCCTTCTCAGCTGATGTCTCGTGAATTAAATCGCGAGCGAGCCAGACTGCCTCAACAAGAGCATGCGAGTATTCAACTTCGGCAGCGAATTTTCCATAATGAATAAAAGTGCAACTCTTTGGAGTCGCCGATGTTTTGCGATTCCAGAGATACTGCGAGAGAGCGAGCGCATTGAGATGAACAACCGCGTGATCAGGAGTTGAGAGAATCCCATTGAAGACAGTGACCGACTTACCTTTAACTTTGCGACCTAATGCAACGCCAGCCTTACGAAAATCAGAGGCCTCACCTGTTCCGATTCCAAGAATGTAGATGCGCTTTACAGATCCTTGATTAACAGGAATCTCAATCAATTCGCCAGCCTTCGCTGCGAACTCTGGCCATTGCGAAAATATCTCCGTGAAATCGAGAGCAAAGTCGGCGACCGCACGATCTGCGACTGGGTTAGAAGAGAGAGTAGGGCCGTTATCCGAACTCGCGGCTCCCAAGGCGACGGCATCGCAGCCGACAAAGGAGAGCTCTGATGGAGAGGAGTAGAGGCGAATCTCAGGAGGGGTAGCGGTCTTCACACCCCGACCTTATAGAAAATTACTTCTTTACGAGGGCTACTGCGGCCTGAAGGACGCTGCCGAGGTTTGTTGCTTCCTCGATATTGAGTTCGACGACGAGTCGTCCGCCACCTTCAAGTGGGATACGCATGACCATGCTGCGAGCTTCCTTAGTAACTTCCATAGGACCATCGCCAGTACGGGGTTTCATCGCTGCCATTGGAGAAGTATCCCTTACTTACGGGTAAGAGAGGAAATCGAGAAAAGCGCAAATCCCGCGTAAGAGGCGGGCTGAAATATTAATTTTTTGTAATCGCCTCGAGAATTCGACTTTTACCTCTCGCAATGACCGATTCAACGGCGCGATCTGGCACCCCAAGGGCAGCGGCAATCTCGGTGCTGCTTCGCCCCTTGATGTAGTGCAGAGTCAGGATAAAGCTCTCCTCTTCCGGCAGCTCGGCTAAGAGCTGTGCGAGGGTCCGCTCTGCGGGTGATTGGGACACTGGGTCAGATTACCCGTGCTTATTGACGGCTGAGGGCGTTCAGCGCCTCATCCACCTGAGTAGTCCATGAGATTAACTCTGTCTGGCCGCTCTTCATCAAATTGTGACTGGCTAAATGATCGAGCGCACCCTTCAGAGGTCCGAAAGCGCCAATCGGATCAAGAATCGCGATCGGCTTGCTGTGGAATGACAGATAGCGACCGACCCAGATCTCAAAGAACTCTTCGAGTGTGCCGATGCCACCAGGGAGTGCAATAAAGCCATCGGATAGCTCTTCGATCATTGCTTTGCGCTCGCGCATCGTGTCAACGAGATGAAGATGCGTCGCTTCTGGATCTTGGATCTCGCGATCAACTAAGTTGCGAGGAATTACGCCGATTGTCTTCGCACCATGATCACGAGCACCACGAGCAACTGCGCCCATCATCGAAACTTTCGCACCGCCCCAGACCAGATCATGACCTGCGATAGCAATACCTTTGCCAAGTTCGTAGGCAAAGTCGATCAGCGCTGGATCAAGGCCAGGTGCAGATGAGCAGTAGACGGAGACCTTCATGCTCATAACTCTAGTCCGCTCACGCAGAGATGGGTCAATTTGATAGGTTTCGGATATGAGTACAGGGGTTAGCGCAGAAGGATCTGCATATGGTTTTGGCGTCGCAACAGTTGCTGCAAATGGCGATCTACTCGACACCTGGTATCTCGCAGTAGGACTCGGTTCGGCAAGTGCTGCAACCGCGCCAGATCGCAGCGCTTACTTAGCTGCAGATCCCGTTCGTGGAGTCACGAAGAAGATCGTTGATCTTGAGATCACCCTCTCCGAAGCACCAAAGAGCGCAGAAGATGCCTACTTGCGCCTTCACTTACTCTCACATCGTTTAGTAAAGCCACACGGTCAAAACCTTGATGGTCTCTTCGGACTGCTCACTAACGTTGCATGGACATCTGCTGGCCCATGTTCACTCGTTGATTTCCCGGCTACTGCGGCAAAGCTCCGTGCGACCTACGGAAACCTCACCGTCTTTGGCGTAGATAAATTCCCACGAATGGTTGATTACGTTATTCCAGATGGTGTTCGTATCGCTGATGCCGATCGCGTAAGACTTGGTGCCTATCTCTCATCTGGCACGACTGTGATGCACGAAGGTTTTGTGAACTTCAATGCTGGAACCCTCGGTAAGTCGATGGTTGAAGGTCGCATCAGTGCCGGTGTTGTCGTCGGCGATGGCAGCGACATTGGCGGCGGAGCATCGATTATGGGAACACTCAGTGGTGGCGGCAAAGAAGTTATCGCAATCGGTGAGCGTTCACTCCTTGGCGCTAATGCTGGTGTTGGCATCTCACTCGGCAATGATTGCATCGTCGAATCTGGCGTCTACATCACCGCGGGATCGAAGGTTGCCTTGCCTGATGGTTCGATTGTAAAAGCACGTGAACTATCTGGCGCTAATAACTTGATTTTCCGTCGCAACTCCCAGAGCGGCGCACTTGAGGCGCTACCTAAGACCGGACAATGGGATGGTCTTAACTCAATTCTCCACGCTAATTAATTAACTAAAATTAATTAACCTGGAACCAAGACGCTGGGATTTTTAGCTTCGTCTTAAATACTCCAACGAGTAGCGTTGCCTTTGCTCCAGTTGATGATGTTGCCGTAAGGCTGATGACACTATTTGATGGGGTGCTGGCATCGATGGCGATGGATGCAACATCTGGCAAGCCAAAGGCTGCACTCATATCCTTCTGATTAATGACGCGCTGCCAATGTGAATATGTTGGATTTAAGACCAGGTCGAGCGAATATGGATCTGCGACGTTGGTGAGGTACGGGTAAGCAGTCCCCCAGACATCTTCACTGCGTTGGGTCATGCCACCACTTGATGAGAAGAAGTAGACGTTGATTGGTGCGCTGTTACAGGTGATGCTCATTCCAGCGGTGGCGTCGACCGCCGCCTTCCAGAGCGCGCCATTAGTCGGTTCGGACTCTTTTGAATACCCAACATAGTTCTGGTCGTAGATTGTGTTGTAGACATTGCAATCGCAATCTTTTCGAATCGTTGCGATTCGAGATAGTCCATATGTCCGAGATGCGATCGCTTGCGATTGAATCGCTGCAGTCGGCCAGGCAGAACTCATCTCGCTGATGCCGTAGATATATTCGGTATCAAGTGCGAGCGTCGTCGTCACTTCGATCTTGTTGGCGACTGCGCGAAGTGCAACAGAGCCATACTTCAAGGAGATGCCTGCGACTTTAACGATGCCATCCCATTTAACCGAGAAGAGTGCGCCGGGTGCGATAACCACAGTTGGTGTTCCCTTGAATGAGATCGTTGGTGAGATGACTTTGCCGACCATTGAGAACTTAAGTGTTGCACCTTGCGGCACAGCGATTGGTGTTGTTGTGAGATCACCTTTATATAACTGAAGGCCCGAACCTGTAATTGCTTGGTAGGTCGATTGGTGGGCGATATTGACGCGGATGGACTGGGTTACGGGTGCAGTAGTGACCTGGGTGCCAGGAAAGTAGTAAGTGAGGATGTCGGTAGCGCTCTTGCCCTCTAACGCCAGGCCTTTTGCGCCAATCTGACTTAACCCAACGCCATGGCCAAAGCCTGATCCGGTGATGATAAAGCGCGCTGGAATTGGATCGGCAAAGGCGGTTGATGGGACCAAAAGAAGAAGCCCTGCAATAAGTGCCTTCACTGCCTTCATTATTCGACCAGATCAGCAGGTGAAGAGAGGAAACCAATTCCCCACGAGATATGCATTGTTGCCAGAACAGCTGGCAAGCAGAGACGTTCGATCACGCTCTTTCCGATAGCCAGAGAAGCAATCAAAATCGCTGTTGCATATGTAAGTGCAGGGACCAAAAAGATTGGATTGATCGCGATGCCAGTAATGAGTGAGAGCGCGATGATGAGCGTTGCAACCGGTGGCGCTAAATAGCGATAGTTGATTGTGCCCTTGTGATGGCGTGTGACTGCTCTGCGCCAGCGGCCATATTCAAAGTACTGCTTTGCAAGTGCCTTGAGGTTTGGACGTGGGCGATAGACAACTTCAAGTCGTGGATCAAACCAGATAGTCCCGCCAGCTTCACGCAATCTAAAATTCAACTCCCAATCTTGAGCGCGAATAAATCTGCTGTCATATCCACCAGCAGCATTGATCGCCGACTTCTTAAATACACCGAGATAGACGGTATCTGCAGGGCCAGCAGTTCCACCTACATGGAAGCGCGCACCGCCAACGCCAATCGGTGAACGCATCGCACGAGCAACTGCATTCTCAAAACCAGTCTTACCGACAGCGGCCATGATGCCACCGACATTTACTGCATTGCTGGATTCCATAATCTCAACTGCATCATTGATATAACTCTTTGAGATTTCGGCATGGCCATCGATGCGACAGATGATCTCGAACTTCGATGCAGCGATTGCCGCGTTGAGCCCAGCGGCGGTACGGCCAGTGGGATTTTCTACAAGAACAATTCGTGAATCTTTCGCCCGCAATTCGGCGGCGATCTCGTTCGTGCGATCCTTAGAAGGCCCGAGTGCCAAGATGACTTCAAGCTCCCCCGAATACTGCTGGGCCAAGATTGCCGAAATAGCCTCAGCAAGGAACCGCTCCTCATTGAGAATCGGAAGTACAACGCTGACACCAGGCTTCATAGATACCCACCGTATCGTTTCGGGGCACTACTATCTCTGCAATGGCACTCAAAATCTCTGTGATTGGCACCGGGTATCTCGGTGCGACTCATGCTGCCTGCATATCTAGCCTTGGCTTTGAGGTTGTCGGCATCGACACCGACCCTGCAAAGGTCGCCACACTCCAACAAGGCCGAGTCCCATTCTTTGAGCCCGACCTCGAAGATCTCCTGGCTAAAGAGATTGCGACTGGTCGCCTCACCTTTAGTAGTTCACTCGACGATATTAAAGATGCTGATGTGCACTTCATCTGCGTCGGCACCCCACAAGTAAAAGATGGCCTCGCCGCTGACCTCACCTACGTCAATGGTGCATTGGAGTCAATCGCGCCGATCATCAAATCTGGTTCACTCGTTGTTGGTAAGTCGACTGTCCCAGTCGGAACAGCTGCACGATTGCGTGCACGTTTGCTCGAACTCAACCCAGATGCAGATCTCGCCTGGAACCCAGAATTCTTACGTGAAGGCTTTGCCGTCGATGACACGCTCCATCCAAATCGGTTAGTGGTTGGTGTGACAAATGATCGTGCCGAAGCAATTCTCAAAGAGGTTTATGCCAAGAACCTTGTAGAAGGAACACCATGGGTTCGTGCGGATCTTCCAACATCAGAACTTGTAAAGGTTGCAGCGAATTCGTTCCTTGCAACAAAGATCTCCTTCATCAACGCCATGGCTGAGATCTGCGAAGCCGCTGGTGGTGATGTCACCGTCCTTGCTAAAGCAATCGGTTACGACCCACGTATTGGAAATCGCTTCTTGCAAGCTGGAATTGGATTTGGTGGCGGCTGTCTTCCAAAAGATATCCGTGCGTTTATGGCACGTGCCGAAGAGCTCGGTGCACAGCAAGCCCTTGAATTCTTACGTGAAATTGATTCGATCAATCTGCGTGCTCGTCAGCGCGTGATCGATCTCGTTCGCAAAGATCTTTCAGAAGATTTAGTGGGTAAGAAGGTTGCAGTACTTGGCGCAGCATTTAAGCCAGATAGCGATGATGTGCGCGACTCCCCGGCTCTAGATATCGCAGTGCAGATTCACGCAGCTGGTGCCAATGTCGTTGTTCATGACCCCAAGGCAACTGGGCCGGCCTCAAAGCGCTTCCCAGCTCTCACTTTCACAGAAGATATCAATGAGTGTGTGAAGGATGCTGAAATCGTTCTGCACCTCACCGAATGGAAGATCTATCGCGAATTAGATCCTGCCGCCGTTAAGGGGTTAGTAAAGCGCGCGATTTTGATCGATGGTCGCAATATGTTAGATCGCAGCGCTTGGCAGGCTGCTGGTTGGCATGTACGAGCCCTTGGACGAGCCGACACTAACTAAGAGTTAATTAAAAGCCAGTCTTCTGATTGCGCTTAGCGTTGAGGGTTTGACCCTTTTGTAGGGATTCAACGCGAGCCTTCTCCATCAAGCCAGCGACCTTCACTGAGATTCCGGCATCTGATGTGGCGAGGATTCGGGCAGCAAGTAAGCCAGCATTCTTCGCATTACCGATACCAACTGTTGCTACTGGAATTCCTGCAGGCATCTGCACGATCGAGAGCAATGAATCCATGCCATCTAAGTACTTAAGCGGGACTGGTACACCAATAACAGGAAGAGTTGTTGCGGCCGCGATCATGCCTGGCAGATGTGCAGCGCCACCAGCGCCAGCGATGATGACTTTGAAACCAGAGCTAATGGCAGAGTGTGCAAAGGTAAGCATCTCATCAGGTGTGCGATGTGCGCTGACGACATTTGTCTCATACTCAATGCCACATTCATCCAAGATTGCGGCCGCTTCTTGCATGATCGGCCAATCTGAATCCGACCCCATCACAATAGCTACTGGCTTACTCATCGATCGCTCCGCTCAGATAATCAATTGCATGGTCGACTTCCTGGGTTAATTCTACGAGATCGCTGCCAAGGAGGGTGACATGGCCGATCTTGCGACCAGGCTTTACCTCTTTGCGATAGTGATGGAACTTCAAGCCTGGCGTGCGGGCCATCAGGTGCAGGTATGGCCGATACATATCGGACTTCTCTCCGCCCAAGATATTTCCCATCACTGCCCAATCACTCGTCCGCGAGGTATCGCCGAGTGGAAGATCCAAGACGGCGCGAAGGTGTTGTTCAAATTGTGAAGTGACTGCACCCTCAATCGTCCAGTGACCTGAGTTGTGAGGACGGAGGGCAAGTTCATTAATAATAAAGTGATCGCCGACTTGGAAGAGTTCGACTGCCATGACTCCAACCAAGTTGATGCCTTGCGCAATAGTGAGGGCGATACTGCTTGCTGCAATTGCGAGTTCATCAGAGAGATCCGGAACTGGTGTCACTGTTGTTGTGCAGATGCCATCTTTTTGCACAGTCCATGTTGGTGACCAGGTTGCAGCCTGTCCATGGGGAGATCTCGCAACCATGATCGCAATCTCGCGCGTGAAATCTAACTTCTCTTCGAGAAGCAGCGGAGTTGGAAGCGCAGCTAATTCTTCTTGGTTATTGATGACCCAGACACCACGTCCGTCATATCCACCAGTGGGCGCTTTGGCGATAAGCGGGAAGTCGATCGTTGGAGTTCCACCCACATACTTTTGATAACGCGGATTAGGAAGTTCGAGCTCTTCCATCTTCTCGCGCATGGCGAGCTTGTCTTGCGAATATATAAAAGAGTCTGCACGCGGATAGACCCGCACGCCATTGGCTTCAAGAGTTCGGATCACTGATTGCGGAACTTGCTCGTGTTCAAAGGTGACCACGTCGCAACTCTTGGCAAAGGCGAGCACTTGCTCTGAATTCTTGTAATCACCAAGAACAAAGTCGCAGATCTGGGCAGCAGAGTCATCTGGGATAGATGCAAAGACACTTAATGAGATTCCGAGTTCGGTTGCAGGAGCGACCATCATGCGAGCCAACTGGCCTGCACCTATTACTCCAACTTTAGGAAAGCTCACTGCCTTAGTTTATAGATAGATGCGTAATGTCGCCGACGCTGATAATCGCACCTGAATCAAGGAGTAATTCGCCATTATTCGATATTCCCGTGACCGTGCCCACGATGGATGTGCCATCAGGCAATTGCGCCGAAACCCGCTTACCCATAGTGGCGCTGGAGTCGAGGTAATCATCGATGAGATCCTCCATCGATTCCCCCGACTCCCACTCTGCGAGATTGAAGGCGATCTCTTTCAAGATTGCAGGTAAGAGCTGATTGCGATCTGGACTCTTTCCGGTTGTTAAGAGGATAGATGATGCGGTCGGCACTGGAAGTTGATCTTGCGTCATCGAAACATTGAGGCCGACACCGATAACAATTCCATCGCCATTAATCTCACAGAGAATGCCGCCAACTTTTCCAAGGTCACTCAAAATATCGTTTGGCCACTTTGTAAAGAATTCAATTCCTAAAACTTCTGCAACAGATAGACCGACTAGTAACGGAATAAATCCCCACTCACTCTGAGGTCGTTGTGGTTGTACGTATGCCGAGAAGAGGAGTCCACTTCCCTTTGCAGATTCAAAGGTGCGATCAAGTCGCCCGCGACCAGCTGATTGATATTCGGCAACGATCACATCACCATGCTGTGGTGAAGATGATTTCAATGCAGATTGAGTCGAGTTAATGCTATCCACTACTTTTACTGACCAGTAGCCCCGAGCAAGAGCGTCATTGATACTCGTTTGTTGTAGCTCCACCGTAGTACCCTATAACCGTGACTGACGAGAGAATTGCAAAACGCCATGCAGAAGGCAAGTTAACCGCCCGCGAACGTATTGATCGCTTGGTCGATGATGGCTCATTCGTAGAATTTGATCAGCAGATTGAAGATGGTGTCATCACTGGTTATGCAACAGTTGATGGCCGAACCATCGCGCTCTACTCACAAGACTTCCTAGTTAAAGGTGGCAGCCTCGGTGAGATGACCGGAAAGAAGATTGTGAAGGTCATGGACTTCGCTCTTAAGAGTGGTGTTCCATTAATCGGCCTCAATGATTCTGGCGGCGCTCGTATTCAAGAGGGCGTTGTTGCGCTCAGCCAATATGGCGAGATCTTTAAGCGAAATGTTCGATCATCTGGCGTTATCCCACAGATCTCAGTGATCATGGGACCTTCTGCTGGTGGTGCGGTTTACTCCCCCGCTCTCACTGACTTTGTCATCATGGTCAATAAGACCTCAAATATGTTTATTACTGGCCCAGATGTCATCAAGGCTGTCACTGGTGAAGAAGTCGCCATGGAAGAACTTGGTGGCGGACTTACCCATAGCTCGAAGACCGGTAACTCCCATTACTTGGCAGATAATGAAGATGATGCCTTGGATTATGTGAAGGCGCTCCTTTCATTCTTACCTTCTAATAACTTAGATGACTCACCTGTCTTCCAGGCCACCGAGTCGATGGATTTCTCACCATCAGATCGCGCACTTGATTCACTCGTTCCAGATAATGCGAATAAGCCATATGACATGCGAATCTTGGTTGAGGCGCTCTTAGATGAAGCTGACTTCCTTGAAGTCCACGCGCTCTTCGCTCCAAATATTCTCGTCGGCTTTGGTCGCATTGAAGGTCGCTCGGTCGGCATCATCGCTAACCAGCCATCACAATTTGCTGGCACACTCGATATCGATGCATCTGAGAAGGCGGCACGTTTCGTCAGACTCTGCGATGCCTTTGGAATTCCAGTCATTACCCTCGTGGATGTTCCTGGTTTCTTGCCTGGTACCGAACAAGAGTGGGATGGCATTATCCGCCGCGGTGCAAAGTTAATTTATGCCTACGGTGAAGCCTCTGTTCCGCTTATTACCGTGATTACCCGTAAGGCCTATGGCGGCGCTTACATCGTGATGGGTTCAAAGCAACTTGGTGCAGATGTGAACCTCGCATGGCCATCAGCTCAGATCGCTGTGATGGGTGCGCAAGGCGCAGTGAATGTCTTGCATCGCCGTGAGATTGCTGCTGATCCGTCAGTTGCCGCCTCACTTATTAAGAAGTATGAAGACGAACTTCTCAATCCTTATATTGCGGCTGATAAGGGACTCATTGATGCAGTGATCGAACCGCATCAGACCCGTCGTCAGATCACTCTTGCGCTTCGCGCCCTTCGCAATAAGCGCGTTGATCTACCTACTCGCAAGCATGGAAATATCCCGCTCTAATGCTGCAAGGAAAACGCCTCACCATTGTTAGCGGAGATCCGACTCGAGAAGAGTATGTAGCGATCTCGCGTGCGATTCGAGAGATTCAAAAACAAGAGAATCCCGAGAAGAAGTACCGCACCTCGTGGGCAAGGCTGAAGATTAAGAATTCGTTGCCACGTAAGTGGGGCACAACTCCCTCATGAGCACACGTCGCGTCATCTTGGCTTCGGCCTCGCCTTCACGTAAGCGCCTCCTTGAATCCTCGGGAATCACTCCTGAGATCTTTGTGAGTGGCGTCGATGAAGAAGATCCCGATCTATTGGCTCTGAAGCCTTCCGAGATGGTGATCGCACTTGCGATCATGAAAGCGCATACCGTGCGCCAAAACCATCCAGTCGGCGATAACGCCCTTGTGATCGGATGCGACTCCACCTTTGAATTTAATGGCGAGAGCCTTGGTAAGCCTCTCACTCGTGATGCAGCAATCGCTCGTGCGAAGATGATGCGCGGCAAGAGCGGTTACCTACATACCGGCCATAGCGTCATCGATACCGCTCAAGATATTGAAGTATCTGATATCTCAACCTCGAAGGTTACTTTTGTAGATATGACTGACCGCGAGATCGAAGAGTATGTCGATAGCGGTGAACCACTTCAGGTCGCTGGCGGCTTCACACTCGATGGTCGTTCAGCGCCTTTTATTTCACATATTGATGGTGATCCCAGCGGCATCATCGGTCTATCACTCCCAACGTTGCGCAAAATCATGATTAATCTCGGCTTGGAATGGGGAGATCTGCTGTGAGCACATCCGTAAAGAAGATCACTGCAGTACTAATCGCAAACCGTGGCGAGATCGCTGTTCGCGTTGCGCGTGCCTGCCGTGACCACGGCATCCGCTCTATCGCTATCTACTCCGATGAAGATCGCAGCGCCCTGCACGTTGCAATCGCTGATGAAGCTTTTGCGCTCAATGGCCTATCCGCTGCTGAAAGCTATTTAGATCAAAATAAGATCATTGCAATCGCCAAGAGTTCTGGTGCTGATGCAGTTCACCCTGGCTATGGCTTCCTCTCAGAGAACGCTGACTTTGCTCAGAAAGTGATCGATGCTGGACTTATCTGGATCGGGCCATCTCCTGATGCGATCCGATTACTCGGTGACAAGGTATCGGCTCGTAAGATCGCGGCCGATGTTGGTGCACCTCTCGTAGCCGGAACTATTGATCCAGTCGATGACCCACAAGAGATCGTTGACTTTGCCAAGCAACATGGCTTGCCAGTTGCCATCAAGGCAGCGCATGGCGGTGGCGGACGAGGTCTGAAGGTCGCTCGCACCATTGAAGAGATTCCAGAATTATTCGCCTCTGCTGTGCGTGAAGCTATTACTGGCTTTGGTCGTGGTGAGTGTTTCGTTGAGCGCTACCTCGACAAGCCACGTCACGTTGAAACCCAGGTCTTGGTCGATAGCCACGGCAATGCGGTTGTTGTCTCTACTCGAGATTGCTCACTTCAGCGTCGCCACCAAAAACTCGTCGAAGAAGCACCGGCACCATTCTTAACCCCGGCCCAACAAGAGCAGCTCTACTCATCGAGTAAGGCGATCATGAAGAAGGCTGGCTATGTCGGCGCAGGTACCTGTGAATTCTTGATCGGCGTCGATGGCACGATCTCCTTCCTCGAAGTAAATACCCGTTTGCAGGTAGAGCACCCAGTCTCCGAAGAAGTCACTGGTATCGATCTCGTGCGCCAGCAGTTCCGCATCGCATCAGGTGAAGCGATTGATCCTGTTGATCCAATCGTTCGCGGCCACTCAATTGAGTTCCGCATCAATGGTGAGGATCCAGGAAATGGCTTCCTTCCTTCATTGGGCACCATCACCAACTGGGAAGTTCCATCAGGTCCAGGAGTTCGCATCGATGCAGGTTTCGACTACGGCCACACCATTGGGTCGCACTTCGATTCACTTCTTGCAAAGTTGATCGTTACAGGTTCGACGCGAGAAGAAGCGATCTCTCGTGCCAAGCGTGCACTGCAAGAGTTCCAGATCGGTGGTCTCGCAACTGCGCTACCGTTCCATCGCGCGATTCTTGAAGATCCAAACTATGTTGAAGATTTCAAGGTCTACACCAGCTATATCGAGAACGAGTTCGATAATCAGATCCCTGCCTTCTCGTACAAAGCTGGCGTAGCGCAGACCAAGGTCACTTCGCAGAAGATTGTGACGGAAGTAAATGGCAAACGCTTTGAAGTCGTCGTTCACTCAGAAGAAGAACAGCATCGTCGCCACAAGATTCGTTCAAATGTCTTGAGCGCTAACTCAGGCAACACCCTCAACTCCCCAATGCAGGGCACCGTTGTGAAGATCCTTAAGGCAAATGGCGAGCGAGTGAAGGCGGGCGATCTCATCGTTGTCCTTGAGGCGATGAAGATGGAGCAGCCACTCACTGCCCATCGCGATGGCGTCATCGAGA
Organism: Actinomycetes bacterium; assembly: GCA_037134155.1. Taxonomy (GTDB): domain Bacteria; phylum Actinomycetota; class Actinomycetes; order Nanopelagicales; family Nanopelagicaceae; genus PALSA-747. The sequence continues at coordinate 637 of JBAXMU010000027.1, read as the reverse complement.
AGCTCACAGTCTCGGTCGGTCAGACGGTCGCAAGCGGTGCAACATTGTGTCTGATTGAGGATGCCGACTAAATTGCTCCTATGAGCGATCTCTACCAAGACCCAATCGGTGCGGCAGTTGATGCCGCTACAAAGCTTGCGCAATTAACAGGTAAGAGTTCGCACCGCGTCGCACTTGTCATGGGATCCGGTTGGGGATCTGCCGCCGATGCACTGGGTACTCCGACACATGAGTTCGCTGCAACTGATCTTCCTGGCTTTTTAGCACCGACAGTTGCTGGCCATGGCGGAGTGATTCGCTCGTATGACTTACAAGGCCCATCAGGAACTATTCATGCGCTCGTCTTCTTAGGCCGCACCCATCTCTATGAGGGTAAGGGCATTGAGCCAGTAGTACATGGCGTACGCACCGCTGTTAAAGCTGGTTGCAAAGTTGTCGTACTAACTAATGCTTCAGGTGGCGTCAACCTTGAATATCGAGTCGGACAGCCGATCATCATCAGCGATCACATCTCGCTCACTGGCGTAAGCCCATTAACGGGTGCAACCTTCGTTGATCTCACAGATCTCTACAGCAAGCGAATTCGCGAAATCGTTAAGCAGGCCGATCCTTCACTTGCCGAAGGTGTCTATGTACA
>JBAXMU010000026.1:0-15900 GCA_037134155.1 Actinomycetes bacterium | reverse complement strand
TCTCAGAGATGTTCGGCTATGTCGGAGATCTTCGAAGCAGAACTCAGGGTCGCGCTTCATACAGCATGCAATTCGATTCGTATACCGAAGTTCCACAAGCGGTAGCGAAGGAAATCATTGCCAAGGTTCGCGGCGAATAAGTAACTTCAGAAAAAACTAACAGAAACCAACAGGAGGCAACAAGTGGCAAAGGCGAAGTTTGAGCGGAATAAACCGCACGTAAACATCGGCACAATCGGTCACATCGATCACGGTAAGACCACTCTTACTGCTGCGATCTCAAAGGTACTTCACGATAAGTACCCTGATGTGAACCCACTCATGAACTTTGATCAGATCGACAAGGCGCCAGAAGAGCGTCAGCGCGGTATCACAATCTCGATTGCTCACATTGAGTATCAGACTGAGAAGCGTCACTATGCACACGTGGACTGCCCAGGCCACGCTGACTACATCAAGAACATGATCACTGGTGCGGCACAGATGGATGGAGCGATCCTCGTCGTAGCTGCAACTGATGGACCAATGCCACAGACAAAGGAGCACGTTCTCCTTGCTCGTCAGGTTGGCGTTCCATCAATGGTCGTGGCTCTTAACAAGTCAGATATGGTCGATGATGAAGAAATTCTTGAACTCGTTGAGATGGAAGTTCGCGAACTTCTCTCAAAGTATGAGTTCCCAGGCGACGACACCCCAATCGTTCGCATCTCAGCACTCAAGGCTCTCGAAGGAGATCCAAAGTGGGTTGAGGCACTTCTCAAGCTTATGGATGAGATCGATGCATACATCCCTCAGCCAGAGCGCGAAGTTGATAAGCCATTCCTTATGCCAGTAGAAGACGTCTTCACGATCACAGGTCGTGGAACCGTTGTTACCGGTCGTATCGAGCGCGGTATCGTCAAGGTCAACGAAGAAGTTGAAATCGTTGGTATCCGTCCAGATTCACAGAAGACAACCGTTACTGGTGTCGAAATGTTCCGTAAGCTTCTTGACGAAGGTCAGGCTGGCGAGAACGTTGGACTTCTTCTCCGTGGAACAAAGCGTGAAGATGTAGAGCGTGGTCAGGTTGTCGTTAAGCCTGGTTCAATCACACCTCACACAGAGTTCGATGCATCTGCATACATCCTTTCAAAGGATGAAGGCGGACGTCACACTCCATTCTTCAACAACTACCGTCCTCAGTTCTACTTCCGTACAACTGACGTAACTGGTGTTGTAACACTTCCTGCAGGTACCGAGATGGTTATGCCTGGCGATAACACCGAAATGGCTGTCGTCTTGATCCAACCAATCGCTATGGAAGAAGGACTTCGCTTCGCTATCCGTGAAGGCGGTCGTACCGTCGGAGCTGGTCGCGTAACAAAGATCAAGAAGTAATTCAGTAATACCAGCAATACGAGCAGTACCTCCTGTTAGCGGAGAGGCGATCACCTGGTCGCCTCTCTCAACAAGAGAAGTAAGAAGCAATACTCAAATTTTATGAAGCAGTAAAGAAAAAAAGGAGAAGCAAATGGCGGGACAGAAGATCCGCATTCGGCTCAAGGCTTACGACCACGAGGTCATCGATTCATCGGCGAAGAAGATCGTCGAGACTGTCGAGCGCACCGGTGCCACTGTCGCAGGTCCAGTACCGCTGCCTACAGAGAAGAACACCTTCTGTGTAATCCGCTCTCCTCACAAGTACAAGGACAGCCGCGAACATTTCGAGATGCGCACACATAAGCGCCTCATCGACATCATCGATCCAACTCCTAAGACAGTTGACTCCTTGATGCGCCTCGATCTCCCTGCTGGCGTTGACATTGAGATCAAGCTCTAGGGCACATGGGAAAGGTCGAATAGGAATAATTATGTCTAATACTCAATCACAGAGCTCGACGATCAAGGGAATCCTTGGCAAGAAGCTCGGCATGACTCAGGTCTTCGATGCCAACAACAAGATTGTTCCAGTAACAGTTGTTGAAGCCGGTCCTTGTGTCATCACAGATATTCGCACACCAGAGCGCGATGGTTACTCAGCTATCCAACTCGCCTTCGGTGCAGTCGATCCACGTAAGGTCACAAAGCCTGTCGCTGGACACTTTGAGAAGGCTGGAGTTACACCTCGCCTCGAAGTTGCAGAACTTCGCGTCTCAGATACCTCTTCGTACACAATCGGTCAGGAACTTCGTGCAGATGTCTTCGCACCAGGTGAGATCGTTGATGCAACAGGTACCTCACGCGGTAAGGGATCTGCTGGTGTTATGAAGCGTCACGGATTCTCTGGTCTCGGTGCCTCTCACGGTGTTGACCGTAAGCACCGTATGTCAGGTTCTATCGGTAACCGAACCACACCAGGTCGCGTTTTCAAGGGTAAGAAGATGATGGGCCGTATGGGTGTAGAGCGCGTAACAACCCAGAACCTCACCGTTCACTCTGTTGATGCAGCTAAGTCATTGATCTTGATCAAGGGCGCAGTTCCAGGTGCAACCAACTCAATCGTTTTCATCCGCTCAGCTGCCAAGAAGGCACTTAATGAGCACGCAACTAAGGCAGGTGCATAAGTCATGGCATTAACAGTCGACATTAAGAGCGCAGAAGGTAAGAAGGTTGGATCAGTAGATCTTCCTTCAGAGATCTTCGATGTTCAAGCTAATGTCCCACTTATCCATCAGGTAGTTGTTGCACAGCTCGCTGCTGCACGTGCCGGAACTGCGAAGACAAAGAATCGCGGCGAAGTAAGTGGTACAGGTAAGAAGCCTTTCAAGCAGAAGGGAACAGGTCGTGCCCGTCAGGGTTCTGTCCGTGCTCCACTTCAGCGTCACGGTGGTGTCTCGCATGGACCAGTTCCACGCAAGTATGACCAACGCACTCCTAAGAAGATGATCGCTGCAGCTATCAAGGGTTGCCTCTCAGATCGCCAGCGCGAAGATCGTATTCACGTCATCGATTCGATCACTTCTTCACCATCAACTCAGGCTGCAATCGCTGCCGTCCGTCAGTTCACTGACCGTAAGAACATTCTCGTAGTGCTCTCACGCTCTGAAGATCTCGCATGGCGCGCACTTCGCAACGCTGATGACACCCATCTCATTGTCAACGATCAGCTCAATGCTTATGACATCCTCGTCGCAGACGACCTTGTCTTCTCAGAGAGCGCGATCCGCGAATATATCGCCGGCCCAGTAAAGCAAGCAGCAGCAGTTGCTCGCGAGAGTGAAGTAGAGGTTTCAGCATAATGAGAGACCATCGCGACGTTTTACTCAGCCCAGTTGTCTCAGAGAAGTCATATTCACTTCTCGACGAGAACAAGTACACATTCATTGTTGCTCCAGATGCTAACAAGACCGAGATCAAGATCGCGGTTGAGAAGGTATTTGGTGTGAAGGTGCTCAGCGTGAACACCCTGAACCGCGAAGGCAAGCGCAAGCGTGCCAAGGTCGGTTTTGGAAAGCGCAACAACACCAAGCGTGCGATCGTGCACGTTGCTGCCGGTGACCGTATCGACATCTTCGGAGGACCTGTCTCCTAAGCGGAAGCTTTCGACACAGGACTAGAAGAAGAGAAGGAAAGATAAAAAATGGCGCTACGTAAACTTAAGCCAACGACACCAGGACAACGCGGTGCAAGCGTTCCTGATTTCGCCGAGATCACTCGTACGACCCCAGAGAAGTCATTGGTTCGTCCAATTCACTCAAAGGGTGGTCGTAACGCAACTGGTCGCATCACTGTTCGTCACCAAGGTGGCGGTCACAAGCGTGCCTACCGGTTAATCGATTTCACTCGTAACGATAAGGATGGCATCCCAGCAAAGGTTGCTCATATCGAATACGACCCAAACCGCACATCACGTATTGCACTCTTGCATTACGCAGATGGCGAGAAGCGTTACATCTTGGCTCCAAATAAGTTGAAGCAGGGCGATCCAATCGAGAATGGCCCATCAGCTGATATCAAGCCAGGTAACTCGCTTCCACTACGTAATATTCCAGTCGGTACCGTCGTTCACGCTGTTGAACTTCGCCCAGGCGGAGGAGCAAAGATTGCTCGTTCAGCTGGCGCATCAGTTCAGCTCGTTGCAAAGGAAGGCCCATACGCACAACTTCGTATGCCTTCTGGCGAAATTCGTAACGTCGATGTCCGTTGCCGTGCAACTGTTGGCGAGGTCGGCAATGCCGAGCAGAGCAACATCAACTACGGAAAAGCTGGACGTAAGCGCTGGTTGGGTATTCGCCCAACTGTCCGCGGAGTTGTTATGAACCCTGTCGATCACCCACACGGTGGTGGTGAAGGTAAGACTTCTGGTGGTCGTCACCCGGTCTCACCTTGGGGTCAACCTGAAGGACGTACTCGTAAGAAGAAGGCGTCTGATTCCATGATTGTCCGCCGTCGTAAGTCGAACAAGAAGCGATAAGGAGCCGACTGCAAATGCCACGTAGTTTAAAGAAGGGTCCATTCGTGGACGGCCACCTTCAGAAGAAGGTAGATGTTCAGAACGATGCGAACACCAAGAATGTCATCAAGACATGGTCTCGCCGTTCAATGATCATCCCAGCAATGATCGGCCACACAATCGCCGTTCATGACGGACGTAAGCACGTTCCAGTATTTGTGACTGAAGCAATGATTGGACACAAGCTCGGTGAGTTTGCTCCAACTCGTACCTTCAAGGGTCACGTCAAAGACGATCGGAGAGCATCTCGTGGCTAGTAACTTGCCAAAGGCCGATCAGAGCGATGTCTTGGTTGCAAAGGCTGTTCTTCGTAACATCCGCAGCACACCTCAGAAGGCACGTCGTGTCGTGAACATCATCCGTGGTGAGCGCGTAGACGTTGCACTCACAACCTTGAAGTTCGCACCACAGGAGATCGGTGACGATCTCTACACACTTCTTAACTCAGCTGTCGCTAACGCAAAGCAGAAGAATCCGGCTCTCCGCGATTCATCAGAGCTTTGGGTTGCTGAAGCAACAGTGGATGAGGGCTTCACATTGAAGCGCTTCCGTCCACGTGCTCAGGGCCGTGGATTCACTATCCGCAAGCGCACCAGCACCATCACATTAACCGTTTCAGATGATCGCGGTTATCGCGTGAATGGACAGCGTAAAGCTGCTCACGTTCACAAGAATGCCAAGAAATCTGCTAACGAAGGGAAGGCCAAGTAAATGGGTCAAAAAGTAAATCCACATGGCTTCCGCCTTGGTATCACCACCGAGTTCAAATCTCGTTGGTTTGCTGAGAAGAACTACAAGGATTATGTGAAGGAAGATATCGAGATCCGCCGCATGATGTCTAAGGGCATGGAGCGCGCTGGTGTTTCACGTATCGAAATCGAACGTACACGCGAGCGTGTTCGCATCGACCTTCACACTGCTCGTCCAGGCATCGTTATCGGTCGCCGTGGAACTGAAGCTGATCGCATCCGTATGGATCTTGAGAAGCTCACAGGCAAGCAGGTTCAGCTCAATATTCTCGAAGTGAAGAACCCAGAGATCGATGCGCAACTCGTTGCACAAGGAATCGCTGAGCAGCTCTCTGCTCGTGTCTCATTCCGTCGCGCGATGCGTAAGTCAATGCAGTCAGCCCTCAAGGCCGGCGCACAGGGTATTCGCGTTCAGTGTGGTGGACGTCTTGGCGGAGCAGAAATTGCTCGCTCAGAGTTCTACCGCGAGGGTCGCGTACCTCTTCACACACTTCGTGCAGATATCGATTACGGCTTCTATGAGGCTGCAACTACCTTCGGTCGTCTAGGCGTAAAGGTCTGGATCTACAAGGGTGAAGTTATCGAATCTCGTGCAGAGCGCGCCGCATCAGCTCTCGCAGCTGCTCGCGCACCAAAGCCTTCTCGCGGACCAGCTCGCCCACAGCGTGCACCACGCGCAGAGGTCACGACATCAAATGTCTCAGACCGTGCAGCAGCTCCAGTTGAAGCAGCAGCACCAGCAAGTGAAGGGACGGTCAGCGAATAATGTTGATTCCTCGCAAGGTTAAGCACCGTAAGCAGCACCACCCAAAGCGTGCTGGTATGTCAAAGGGTGGAACTGTCGTTGCCTTTGGTGACTTCGGTATCCAAGCTCTTGAGCCTGCATATGTGACTAACCGTCAGATTGAAGCAGCTCGTATTGCAATGACTCGTCACATCAAGCGTGGTGGAAAGGTCTGGATCAATATCTACCCAGATCGTCCTCTCACAAAGAAGCCTGCTGAAACTCGTATGGGTTCCGGTAAGGGTTCACCTGAGTGGTGGATTGCAAACGTAAAGCCAGGTCGTGTGATGTTTGAAATCTCAGGCGTCGCTGAAGATATTGCAACCGAGGCTATGACTCGTGCGATGCACAAGTTGCCAATGAAGTGCCGCGTAGTGAAGCGTGAGGAGTTCTAATGTCAAATATCGTTTCAGCTGAGACGCTTCGTGCGCTCTCAACAGATGAACTAGCTATCAAGCTACGCGAATCGAAGGAAGAGCTCTTCAACCTTCGTTTCCAGGCAGCAACAGGACAGCTCGAGAGCCATGGTCGTTTGACCCAGGTTCGTAAAGAAATTGCACGCATCTACACAATTTTGCGTGAACGTGAATTAGGAATTGGAGGCGCCGCATAATGTCTAATGCTCAAGAAGAGTCCCGCGGTTTCCGTAAGACCCGTGAAGGTATCGTCACAAGTGACAAGATGGATAAGACCGTCGTCGTTGCGATCGAAGATCAGGTCAAGCACGGTCTCTATTCAAAGGTCATGGTCCGCACACACAAGCTCAAGGCTCACGATGAGAAGAACGAAGCCGGTATCGGCGATCGCGTTCTCTTGATGGAGACTCGTCCGCTATCCGCTACCAAGCGTTGGCGCGTTGTGCAGATCCTCGAGAAGGCTAAGTAAGGGGTAATAGAAGAATGATTCAACAAGAATCGCGACTTCGCGTCGCCGATAACACAGGTGCAAAGGAACTTCTCTGCATCCGTGTACTCGGAGGCTCATCCCGTCGCTACGCCGGTATCGGTGACATCATCGTATGTACCGTCAAGGATGCAATCCCTGGTGGTCAGGTAAAGAAGGGTGAAGTCGTCAAGGCTGTCATCGTCCGTACCGTTAAAGAGAATCGTCGTCCAGATGGTTCATATATCAAGTTTGATGAGAACGCTGCAGTGATCTTGAAGGCTGATGGCGAGCCACGTGGAACCCGTATCTTCGGACCAGTTGCTCGTGAACTCCGCGATAAGAAGTTCATGAAGATCATTTCATTAGCGCCGGAGGTTCTATAAAAATGGCAAGCATTAAGAAGGGCGATACCGTTCAGGTTATTGCTGGCAAAGATAAGGGTGTCAAAGGCACCGTTCTCGAAGTCAACAAGGAATCAGAGCGCATTCTCGTCGAGGGTGTTAACCGCGTAAAGCGCCACACCAAGGAAGAGACTTCAGAGCGCGGCGTAAAGGTCGGCGGAATTCTTACCGTTGAGTCATCGATCCACATCTCAAATGTGCAGATTGTTGGCGATGATGGCAAGGCAACTCGTATTGGTTCACGTAAAGATGATCAGGGCAAGAATGTCCGCATCTCACGTCGTACCGGGAAGGACATCTAATAATGTCTACTGCAACCCAGCCACGCCTTAAGGCTCGCTACATCGCTGAGATCAAGCCAGCGTTGAAGACGAAGTTCTCATACGGCAACGTTATGCAGATCCCAACATTGACCAAGGTCATTGTAAATATGGGTGTCGGCGAAGCAGCTCGTGACTCGAAGTTGATTGAAGGTGCGATCCGCGATCTCACCATCATCACCGGACAGAAGCCACAAGTGACTAAGTCACGTAAGTCGATCGCACAGTTCAAGTTGCGTGAAGGTATGCCAATTGGCGCACACGTCACACTTCGTAACGATCGCATGTGGGAGTTCACAGACCGTCTTCTCTCAATCTCACTTCCACGTATCCGTGACTTCCGCGGCCTCTCACCTAAGCAGTTTGATGGCAACGGTAACTACACCTTCGGTCTTACTGAGCAGTCAGTATTCCCTGAGATCGAGCAGGACAAGATCGATCGTCAGCGCGGTATGGATATCACTTTCGTAACAACAGCCAAGACAGATGAAGAAGGCCGCGAGCTCTTGAAGCAACTCGGTTTTCCATTCCGTGAGAACTAAGGGGAGCGACTAATGGCAAAGACATCACTTAAGGTCAAAGCAGCGCGCAAGCCTAAGTTCAAGGTCCGCGGTTACACACGTTGCCAGCGTTGCGGTCGTCCGCATGCTGTCTACCAAAAGTTCGGCATCTGCCGTATCTGTTTCCGCGAGATGGCTCACCGTGGTGAGTTGCCTGGCATCACGAAGGCATCTTGGTAAACCCCATGTCTCCTATAGAACGCATAACCACCGACAGAGTTCAATCAACTAACTAACTACGAGACAGGTCCTACACAAGTAGGAAACCAGCCCGAGAAAGGCCAGAGGCCAACCGAATGACAATGACAGATCCGATCGCAGACATGCTTGCACGTCTGCGCAACGCGAACTCTGCTTACCACAATGAGGTATCAATGCCTTCATCGTCGGTAAAAGTTCGCATTGCCGAAATTTTAATGCAGGAGGGATTCATCGCCGGCTTTAAAGTCGAAGCTAATCCTGCCGGCTTTGGTAAGACACTTACCCTTGACCTGAAGTTTGGTGCGAACCGTGAACGTTCTATTGCAGGACTTCGTCGCGTTTCAAAGCCAGGTCTTCGCGTTTATGCAAAGTCAACTGCTCTACCTAAGGTTCTTGGTGGACTTGGCGTTGCAATCATCTCAACATCTTCTGGCCTGCTCACAGATAAGCAAGCCAACAAGCAAGGGGTAGGCGGAGAAGTTCTCGCCTACGTATGGTGATCTGATGTCACGTATCGGTCGTTTGCCAATCGCGATTCCTTCAGGAGTCGAAGTCACTATTGCTGGTCAGAACGTTGCAGTAAAGGGACCTAAGGGTTCACTTTCACTCGTCGTATCTGAGCCAATCACCATCGCGAAGGAAGAGAGCAACCTCGTTGTCGCTCGTCCAGACGATAGCCGTACAGCTCGTTCACTCCACGGTCTTTCACGTACCTTGGTTGCTAACTTGCTCGAAGGCGTCACCACCGGTTACTCAAAGACGATCGTTATCGTCGGCGTCGGTTACCGCGTAGCTGAAAAGGGTAAGGATCTCGAATTCGCACTCGGTTACAGCCACTCGATTCAATTCCCAGCACCTGAAGGCATCACCTTCAAGGTCGAATCACCAACACGTTTGACTATCAGCGGTATCGATAAGCAGCTCGTCGGTGAAGTCGCAGCGAAGATCCAAAAGCTTCGTAAGGCTGATCCATACAAGGGCAAGGGTCTACACCTCGAAGGTGCAAAGATTCGCCGCAAGCAAGGAAAGACAGGTAAGAAGTAATGGCTATCGGTGTAAAAGTTGTTAAAGGCTCATCACAGAATGCACGCCGTCGTCGCCACTTCCGTGTCCGCAAGAAGGTCGTCGGCACAGCCGCTCGTCCTCGCCTTGTAGTGTCACGCTCATCTCGTCACTTGGTTGCCCAGGTTATTGATGACGCTCTCGGCCAGACTCTGGCATCTGCTTCAACTATGGAAGCTGATCTTCGTAAGGATTCATCAAGCGATAAGAGCGCAAAGGCTCGTATCGTCGGTGAACTCGTTGCAAAGCGCGCTATTGAAAAGGGAATTTCTGCAGTGGTCTTCGACCGCGGTGGAAGCAAGTACCACGGTCGCATTGCTGCTCTTGCAGATAGTGCCCGCGAGAATGGATTGGACTTCTAATGGCTGCTCCTACATCTAACTCATCAGCTGCACCAGCACGCGGTGGACGCGAAGAGGGCAAGAGCGATAACCGCGGCCCACGTCGCGATCGTCGTGATGGTGCCCCTGAAAAAGAGAAGTCTCCATATACAGAGCGCGTTGTCTTCATCAACCGCGTAGCGAAGGTTGTTAAGGGCGGACGTCGTTTCTCCTTCACAGCACTCGTTGTCGTTGGTGACCAGAAGGGCACAATCGGTATCGGATACGGCAAGGCGAAGGAAGTTCCACAAGCTATCGCCAAGGCTGTCGAAGATGCGAAGAAGCAGTTCTTCAAGGTCCCAGTTCTTAACGGAACAATTCCTCACCCAGTACAAGGTGAAGCAGCAGCAGGCGTAGTTCTTCTTCGCCCAGCATCTGCCGGTACCGGAGTTATTGCTGGTGGTCCAGTTCGTGCCGTACTCGAGTGCGCTGGAATCCAGGATGTTCTTACCAAGTCTCTTGGTTCTGCTAACCCAATCAATATGGTTCACGCAACTGCAGCTGCTCTTAAGGCTCTCGAAGCCCCACAAGCAATCGCAGCTCGTCGTGGCCTTCCACTAGAAGATGTCGCACCAGCAGCAACTGTTCGTGCCATCGCAGCATCGGTAGGTGCATAACATGCCACGTCTAAAAGTTACCCAACTTCGTTCAAAGGTCGGAGCTCGTCCAGAGCACCGCGAGACCTTGCGTTCACTTGGTCTAAAGCGAATCGGTGATGTTGTCGTTAAGGAAGATCGTCCAGAAATTCGTGGAATGGTCGTCGCAGTACGCCACATGGTCACCGTTGAGGAGGTCGAATAAAAATGGTTCTTAAGGTTCATCATCTTCGTCCAGCCCCTGGTGCAAAGAAGGCACGTACCCGTAAGGGTCGTGGTGAGGCATCAAAGGGAAAGACTGCAGGTCGTGGCGGCAAGGGAACTCGTGCTCGTAACGTAGTTCGTGCCGGCTTCGAAGGCGGACAGCTCCCATTGGTCATGCGTCTTCCTAAGCTCCGTGGTTTCAAGAACCCAGAGCGCGTTGAGTACCAGCCAGTGAATGTCTCTACCATCAATGCTCTCTATCCAAAGGGTGGCACTGTTACAGTAGAAGATCTCATTGCAAAGGGTGCAGTGCGCGATAGCTATCCAGTCAAGGTCCTCGGAAATGGCGAGATCACCGTCAAGGTGAATGTCACAGCTCACGGGTTCTCAGCATCAGCGGTCGAGAAGATCTCTGCAGCAGGCGGATCAGCTACCAAGCTTTAAGAGGCTTTAAGAGGCTCTAGTCAGCACCTGAGTTCAACGAACTATCTAGACGGAAATTAGAAGGAGAGAAAATGCTTTCAGCGTTCGCAAAGGCCTTTAAGACACCTGACCTGCGCAAAAAGATTTTCTTCACCATGGCAATCATGGGTCTCTTCCGCTTCGGCTCGATCGTTCCAACCCCAGGCGTTTCTTACAAAAATGTGCAGACCTGTCTGAAGGCGGCTAACAATGGCGGATTATTCGGCCTTGTTAACCTCTTCAGCGGTGGCGCACTTCTCCACCTCTCAGTCTTCGCACTCGGCATCATGCCGTACATCACCAGCTCGATCATTATTCAGTTGCTTACCGTTGTTATTCCTCGCTTTGAAACATTGAAGGCTGAAGGACAGAGCGGTACAGCAAAGCTCACCCAGTACACCCGTTACCTCACAATCGGATTAGCGATCTTGCAGTCAACTGGCCTCATCGCCGTTGCTCGCACACCTGGTCGCCTCTTCAGCGGTTGCGCATCACCGATCATCCCTGATGCTTCATGGTCGCGCATTGTGACGATGGTCTTTGTCATGACCGCCGGAACTTCTGTCATCATGTGGCTCGGTGAATTGATCACTGATCGTGGCGTCGGTAATGGAATGTCGATCTTGATCTTCACATCGATCGCTGCTGGCTTCCCAACACAGCTCTGGTCAATCAAGCTCCAGAAGGGTCTCTTCGCATTCCTCTTCGTCTTGGTCGTCGGAATCTTGGTTGTCGCGGCAGTTGTCTTCGTTGAACAAGCACAACGACGTATCCCGGTCCAGTATGCAAAGCGCCAAGTTGGTCGCCAGTCATACGGCGGAACCAGCACATATATTCCTATTAAGGTGAACCAGGCTGGCGTTATTCCAGTTATCTTCGCATCTTCTCTTCTCTACATCCCATCACTCATTGTGAACTTCTCTGGTTCGCAGGCGAAGTGGGCAGTATGGATTCAGCAGAACCTTGTGAAGGGTGATCACCCGATCTACATCATCGCCTACGCGACCCTCATTATCTTCTTCACCTACTTCTACGTTGCGATCACCTTTAACCCAGATGAAGTCGCTGACAATATGAAGCAGTACGGTGGATTTATCCCAGGTATCCGTGCCGGAAAGCCAACATCTGAGTACCTTCAGTATGTCCTCTCTCGCATCACCGCACCTGGTTCGCTCTACCTTGCCTTCGTTGCGATTATTCCGATCATCGCTTTGATCCTCTTCAATGCATCGCAGAACTTCCCATTTGGTGGAACTGCAATCTTGATCGTTGTTGGCGTGGGTCTTGATACCGCAAAGCAGATCGAATCTCAGTTGCAACAGCGTTCATATGAAGGTTTCTTGCGCTAATGCGTCTGATCCTCGTTGGACCACCGGGGGCTGGTAAGGGAACGCAAGCTGTTCACCTCGCGGCTCATTACGGTATTCCGCATATTTCGACTGGCGATATCTTCAGACACAATATGAAGAATGAGACCGAACTCGGTCTACTCGCGAAGTCTTATGTCGATCGCGGCGAACTCGTTCCAGATTCTGTAACAAATGAGATGGTGAAGGATCGCCTTACTCATGCCGATGCCCAAGAAGGTTTCCTTCTCGATGGCTTCCCACGTAACGTCTTGCAGGCTGAAGTCCTTCGTGCAATCCTCGCGCAGGCGAGTACACCGTTGGATGCCGTTCTCGAGCTTGCGCTCGAAGATGTTGAGATCATTGCCCGTCTCTCGGGTCGACGTACATGTAAGAATTGCAACGCTTCATTCCATGTTATCTACGAGAAGCCTGCGGTTGATGGCATCTGCGATAAGTGTCAGGGCGAGCTCTATCAGCGTGAGGATGACTCTGAAGTAGTCATTACACGTCGTCTTGAAGTCTATGCAGAACAGACTAAGCCGATCATTGCTTTTTATCGCAGCGAAGGCCTCCTCATCACCATCGAAGCAACTGGTGAAGTAGGGGAGATCTCCCAGCGCGCCATTTCAGCCCTCAGCGCTGCCGTAGTTCACTAACGAGTCAGAGCATGGCTATCCAGATCAAGAGCCTTGATCACCTCAAGAAGATGCGCCAAGCCGGCATCGTTGTGGGCGAAGCGCTCCTCCTGATGAAAGATGCTGCAAAGGTTGGCGTCACAACCCTTGAACTCGATGCGATCGCAGCGAAGCACCTTGCTGATCGCGGTGCAACCCCATCCTTCCTCGGTTATCACGGCTATCCCAATGTGCTCTGTGCATCTGTAAATCACGAAGTTGTTCACGGCATTCCTAATGAGCGACCACTGCAGAACGGCGATGTGCTCTCATTAGATTTCGGCGCAATTGTTGATGGGTGGCACGGAGATTCCGCCATTAGTTTTGGAATCGGTGAGATTGGCCCCGCCGATCAGAAGTTGATGGATACCTGTGATGAATCAATGTGGCGCGGCATCGCAGCTGCAAAGGTTGGCGGCCATCTCACCGATATCTCAGAAGCGATCCAGCTTTACATTGAATCTCAGGGAAGTTACGGCATCTTGCGCGAATATGGTGGCCATGGCATCGGTACCGAGATGCATCAAGAACCACATGTTCTCAACTTTGGAAAAGCTGGATTTGGACCAGAACTCAAAGTTGGTCTCGCGCTCGCAATCGAACCAATGATTACTCGTGGATCTGCAACGACGAAAGTTCTCTCTGATGATTGGACCGTGGTCTCAATCGATAAGACCAATGGTGCTCACTTCGAACAGACCTTTGCGCTTCTGCCAGATGGCAAGCCATTTGTGATGACATCACTCGATGGCGGCAAAGAACGTCTGGGCCGCTTAGGCGTTGAGATCTCAGATCTTCTTAGCTAACTCGTACTCCAGCTTTGTAGACCGAAGCAATCTTTACTGTATGGATCTGATTGACGGGTATGGCAAATGGATTCTGCTCCAGAACAATAAAATCAGCTCGCATCCCAACATCGATTGCCCCAAGGTCGGCTTCACGGAAGTTTTGATAGGCAACTCCTGATGTATAGAACTCCCACGATTCTTCTAAAGTAATTGCTTGATCAGGCGACCACGGTGGATTATCACTTCCTGGCTCGCTGCGATGAACCGGTACACCGAGGGCAAGTAGGGGTATCTCGCTGGTTATAGGCCAATCTGAGCCAAAGGCGATATCGATTCCGGCATCGACCATATCTCGCATCCGATATTGCATCTCATTACGTGCGCCAATCCGCGGTGCAATCAACTCTTTATTCATCGGATCCAGGTACATCCATAGCGGCTGCATATTCGCAATGACGCCAAGATCGGCAAAGCGGAGTAGATCAGCATCGTCGACAAGTTGGGCATGCACAATCACTGGCCTGCGATCCCACTCTGGATTGGTGGAAATTACTGATTCAATAACATCGAGTGCTTGGCGGACTGCGCCATCACCTATTGCATGGATATGTAATTGGAAACCGAGCGCATCGAAGTGAATAGCCGCAGCACGTAACTCATCACTACTCCATACTGTGATTCCCGAGTAACCAGGATGATCGTGGTACTCATGTAATAGGGCAGCAGTACCACTAGAGAGTGCGCCATCGGATAAGAACTTCACCGCAGATGCATTGATGGATTCGATGCCATCAAAGAGCGTGCGATCTTCGAGAATCCGATCACTCTCACTGCGCCAATTCTCTTGACTCACTAGGAAAGCAAGATTGAGATCAACCGGTAATTTTCCTTGATAATGTGCAATCTTGTAGATCTGTGCCATTCCTGGCTCGAGCCATGAATCGTTTGTGAAGGTAATGCCAGAGGCGAGCATCCGCCTCGTCGCGTAAGCGAGCGCATCGACTTCTTCCTCTACCGTGCGTGGCGGAATCTTGGAGATCACTAGGTCCATCGCTGCAGGTTCGCGGAGTGTTCCTTTAGGTGATCCATCATCTCTTCTAGCAATACTTCCACCATCAGGATCTGCGGTAGCTGATGTGATTTTTGCAATCTCAAGTGCTTTGGAGTTAACCCAGATGGTGTGATGATCAACTGCATGTAAAAGAACCGGGCGATCATTTACAACGGCGTCGAGCCAGTGCGCATCAAAGTCGCCTGCCTCTACGATCGCCGCTTCATAGGCACCGCCAACGATCCAGCCGTCGGGATGAAGTGCTGCGTATCGACCAACCTCGGCAACCATCGCCTCCAATGTGGTGAGTCCAGTAAGTGCGGGACCAGCCGCCTCACGGCCAGCGAAGAGTGGGTGGGCATGGCCATCACCGAAGGCTGGGGCGATAAAGCGGCCTGTCATGGGTAGATGGGAATCAGTTTCGGGGTCGAAGAGTGCGCTCGCTTTCGGCCCGAAGGCGATAAAACGGCCACCTTCGATCAAAGCGCCCGTGCGTGCAGGCAATCCAGGGGAGTAGATCGTCGCCCCATCGAGAAAGAGCCTGGCCGGCGCCTGATTTTGAGAATTCTGAGCGCTTTCATGCAAAGTGGCCATCGCAGGAGTATAAGGGGCGGATTTCCCCTATTGGGGGGTTCTCGGTAATCTTCTCCTCTGCCCAGAAATGGGCGGCAACCCATGTAAGCAACTAGATCAGATAAGTAGGTACTGCTTGGCTAAGAAAGATGGCGCAATCGAGATCGAGGGCGTTGTAGCTGAAGCTTTACCGAACGCGATGTTCAAAGTAACGCTTACAAATGGACACGTTGTACTTGCACATATCAGCGGAAAGATGCGACAGAACTACATTCGTATCTTGCCTGAAGATCGTGTGATTGTAGAACTGAGTCCATATGACCTCACACGAGGTCGTATTACCTACCGTTATAAGTAATAAGTGAAAGAGGAAAATCGTGAAGGTTAAGCCAAGCGTGAAGAAGATTTGCGACAAGTGCAAAGTCATTC
>JBAXMU010000025.1:0-16905 GCA_037134155.1 Actinomycetes bacterium | reverse complement strand
CCCAGCCTTCCAAGCTGGCCATGCCGGTTCGATCCCGGTCACCCGCTCCAGTTTTAAGAAGGCAATATCTGGGCCAACTGCCCAACCTCTTCCAGAAAATACGAGCCGCTCAATACATATGGCGTAAGGGAAGTATTTTGGTTTACTGAAATTTGAATGTTTATTTGGATGGCCGTTGAACTGCCGGTGTTATCAATAACGATTCGACCAACGACGTCTTGTTCATAGTCCCCGGGAGTAAACCTAGAACTTACTGCCTCACTAACAGTGAAATCTGAAAAATAAGTTGGAGCAGTTCCACCCCCGACTCGAGTCACATTAGGACGATATGTAATTTGTGTTGAAGGCGCGCCAGTTTGTTGTCCATGAATCATGATTTCAACTAAATAGGACTTATTCGGAGCTAACGTAATGAAACCGTTCGAAATAGTGCTGGTTCCTTTGACTCCACTAATGTTTGGAAAAGTTAAGGCTCCGTAAGTAAGTTTGATAATTCCTGAAGATCCTGTTGCACCCGTTGCACCCGTTAATCCAGTTGGACCTGCGGGACCTTGCGCACCTGTTGCTCCGGGAGAACCTGCTGCACCACTTGCCCCTGTTGGTCCTGCAACACCTGAAATTCCTTGATCACCTTTCTCGCCCTTCTCACCTGTTGCTCCTGTTGCTCCTGTTGCTCCAGTTGCACCAGCAACACCCGGTGCTCCTTGTGGACCCATTGCGCCTGTCGCTCCTGTTGCACCAGTAGCGCCGGGAATACCTTGAATACCTTGCGGGCCAACCGAACCTGTTGCACCGGCAGCACCAGTTAATCCCGTCGCGCCAGTTGCACCTTTCTCACCGACCGTTACAGCAGTGACAGATCCGCCTTTGCTATCAGTTACTACTGGAACAGGAATCTTGAGTGATGACGGTGCGGGCCAGCGGCCTAAAGTCTTGGGGCCATAGATAGCGAGCGCAGAGCTATCGATATAGAAATCACCATCGATACCGACGGCAGTAGATGGCGCGCCCTTCCCGGTCAAGATGGTGTTTGGCCGTGAGGCTATGACCCTCCCCGACTTCTTGATCGGCGTTGATGCGTCGGCGATTGGATAGCCCTGAAATAGAAGGGCGGTGCTGAGCAATCCGGTTACAACCAGTGATTCTCTTCTGCGCATGGGTTAGGCCCCCTCGGCCAGTTATTGAGGGATTGGCCCCTCGGATCCCATTTTCTGGTCACTCTCCGCGCTCACATAGAGCGATAGCCCCTCAATTTAACGGCGGGTTTCACACTTTATTCTCAGCAACTCTCACTACCATCTCAGTTATAACGACCGCATTTCGCAGGTTCGACCTGTTATCTACGGATATCGCGATGTGAGGGCATCGCGAACAACATCTAGGAAAGAGATCCAATGAAGCTCAATAAGAAATCGTCGCTCGTAGCTGGCAGCCTCGTAGCAGCTATCACCGTCGGATCACTCGGCGTTGCATCTGCTGCAACATCAACAAAAGTAACTCTCTCTTCAAAGAGCGTTGCAACTGCTCGCCCAACAATCGGTGGCGCAAATGCAGTGACAGGTACAAATCCTTTCAAGACCGTCCTTGATGGTCTCGTTACAAAGAAAACAATCACACAGGCACAAGAAGATGCGATCATCGCCGCTCTTGATGCTGCAAAGCCAACCATCGGCGCTGGTGGACCTGGACATGATGGCGGTCCAATGGGTGGACCTAATCAGGCAGCAGAGCAGAATGCGATTCTCACAACTCTAGGAATCACTGCAACCGCACTTCAAGCAGATCTCGCAGCTGGTAAGTCACTTGCAACAATCGCAGGTACAAAGACACAAGCTCTCATCACCGCACTCGTTGCAGTTGAGAACTCAGAGATCGATGCAGCAGTTACAGCTGGTCGTCTCACCGCAGCACAGGCAACAACCGAGAAGGCTGGCGTCCTTGCTCGAGTAACAGCACATGTCAATGCAACTCCAGGACAGGGTGGCATGGGCGGAATGGGTCATGGCCATGGCATGGGACCAAGAGGCTAATAACCGCGTATAGAGCCTCTTAATGGCTCAATGAATTGAGGCACTCACTCATCTCCTGTGAGTGCCTCTCTCATTTCCAGGACTTTTGTTAGAAGATATCCCTATGAGAATCCATATCGGCAGCGATCACGCCGGACTCGACTTTAAGAATGCGATTGTGGCCCACCTTGAAGGCCAAGGCCATCAGGTCACAGATCACGGCCCACATACCTTTGACCCACTCGATGACTACCCAGTCTTCTGTATTCCAGCAGCAGAGGCTGTCGCCAGCGATCCTGGATCCTTGGGAATTGTTCTCGGTGGATCAGGAAATGGCGAGCAGATTGCCGCAAATAAGGTGAAGGGCATTCGCGCCATCCTTGCCTGGTCGATCGAGACTGCAAAGCTTGGTCGCACACACAATGATGCCAATGTCATCGCTATTGGTGGCCGGATGCATACTCCAGAATTTTGCTTAGAGATGGTCGATGCTTTTATCGCAGAGCCATTCTCAAACGATGAGCGACATATCCGTCGCATCGGATTAGTAAGTAAGTACGAGACCGAAGGTCAGATCTAACTCTTCTTGAAGTACTTCATATCGGTGACGATATGTCCTTTGCGAACTCCTTGTCCTTCAAACTTTGAAATCGGGCGCCACTCTGGTCGTTCTATAACTCCACCAGTGAAGAGATCGCTCTCCGAAAAGATTCGTTGGATCCATTGCGCATAAGCGATCCAATCGGTTGCGATATGGATGTAGCCACCATCCTTTAACTTCGGATGGATGAGTTCAAGAAATTCCTTCTGCACAATCCGTCGCTTCTGATGGCCATTCTTCGGCCAAGGATCTGGGAAGTAGAGATGGATCGCATCGAGTGATTGATCGGGCGTGCTGTCGCGCAAGATCAAGTGCGCATCTTCTTCAATGACCTTCAAGTTTTTGGTGCCAGCTTTATCGCAGAGGTTCATAAGCGATCCGATACCTGGCTTATGTACTTCGATGACTAAGAAGCCGGTATCTGGGAAAGCCGCTGCAATCTGGGCGGTCGCCTCCCCCATGCCACTGCCGATCTCCATGATCCGAGCGGTGCTAGTTGGGAAGATCTCGCGGGCATCGATCGTGCCGCGTGGATCAAGGCCATAGGAGGGCCATAGGCGCTGATAGGCCTGGGCTTGGGCAGCGGTCGCACGGTCTCCGCGCAGGCGGTAACTACGAATTACTGGACGCTCGACCTCGCTCACAGGGGTAGGTTACTGCCCTATCGAATCGCTTGAGTTCAGGACTTTCCTCTCTAACTCATCTGACCAAAAGGAGTTACCGTGCCAGGTTTAAATCTCACACGTGCCGAGGCTGCAGAACGCGCCAAGCACCTCTCTATTGATACCTATCGAGTCCATCTCGATGTCACCACCGGCCGTGAACACTTCATCGCGAATGTGACCACAACATTTGCATGCACCACACCTGGCTACAACACCTTCATCGATGTCGCTGCGAACAAGATCATCTCGGCCACTCTCAATGGTGCGCCAGTTGATACATCAACCTTCGATGGCGAGAGCCTCTTCCTCAATGGCCTTGCCGCCCAGAATGAATTAGTGATCGTTGCTGAGATGCCTTACTCAAAGGTCGGCGAAGGTCTTCAGCTATCTGTCGATCCAGTCGATGATGAGGCCTACCTCTACTCCATGGGTGAGACCGCACATATCCGCAAGATGTATCCATGCTTTGATCAGCCAGATCTCAAGGCGATCTATCTTCTTACTGTGACTGCACCAGGACATTGGGAAGTTATCTCTAATAGCCCAGTTGCATCAACAACAGTTGATGGCGATAAAAAGATCGTTGCATTCGATCCAACACCTCGTATCTCGACTTACATCACTGCGATGGTCGCAGGACCTTACGCGCACGTCCACGATGAATACCGCGGCAAGAAGGTCGTTCCACTTGGCATGTATGCACGTAAGTCACTTGCCGAGTTCATGGATCCAGATGATGTCTTCCTTCTTACCAAGCAAGGCTTTGCTTACTTTGAAGAAGTCTTTGGTATCGAATATCCATTTGAAAAGTATGACCAGATCGCCGTCGTTGATTACAACTGGGGCGCTATGGAGAACTCAGGCTGTGTCACCTTCCTAGAAGAACTCCTTGTCTTCAGATCCAAGGTGACCGATCGAATGTTTGAACGCCGTGCCCACGTAATCCTGCACGAGATGGCCCATATGTGGTTTGGAAATCTCGTCACCATGGAATGGTGGAATGACCTCTGGCTCAACGAATCCTTCGCCGAATGGTCTTCCGCGCTCGCGCTCAATGAGTGCACCCGCTTCAACGAATCATGGACGGGCTTCAATATTGATTCGAAGAACTGGGCCTATGACCAAGATCAGTTGATCACCACTCACCCAATCATCACTGATCCTGAAGATATCGAGACCGCCGCAGCGAACTTCGACGGTATCTCCTACGCAAAGGGCGCATCCGTCTTGGCGCAGTTAGTTCATTACTGCGGCCGCGAAAAGTTCCTCGAAGGTCTTCGCAACTACTTCAAGAAGCATGCCTGGGGTAACACCACGCTCGATGATCTGCTCAACGCACTCAGTGAGGCAAGTGGTCGCGATCTCAAGCCTTGGGTTGATACCTGGCTTCGTACCGCTGGTGTGAACACACTTCGCCCAGAAGTCACACTCGATGCTTCTGGTGAGACCTACTCATCGATCAAAATCTCACAGGAAGTCCCAGCGATTCCAGCAGGATCGAAGGAGCTTCGTCTGCACCGTCTATCAGTTGGGCTCTCCGATATCGTCGGCGATCGCGTTGTTCGTCGTAAGTCAGTTGAGATCGATGCAGCAGGTAGCTCGACTGAAGTAACCGCACTCGCTGGTGAGAAGGTCGCTGACTTGCTCCTCATCAACGACCACGATCTCTCGTACGGAAAGTGGCGCCTTGATCCACGTTCGATCACGACTCTGCGATCACACCTTGGCAAGATCGATGATTCACTCGCACGCGCACTCTGCTGGTCTGCTGCGTGGGATATGGTCCGCGACGCCGAGATCTCAACAACTGAGTTCATCGATATCGCTTTGGCCGGACTTGCTGGTGAGACACATATCAGTTCAGTAACTGGTGCCGGTCATAAGATCGCACTCACGATCGAGACATATGCAGCACCTGCCAATCGCCAAGCACTCAAGGTTCGTGCAGCAGATACTGTCTACGCACTTCTCACGAATGAGAGTGCTGGATCAGATAAGCAGCTCCAACTCGCTCGCATCTTTGGATCACTTGCCTGCACACCAGAACAAGTTGCACAGCTACGCGGCGTCTTCGATGGCGCGATCAATGGCTTGCTCCTTGATAAGGATCTGAAGTGGGCACTTGGTATCGCACTTGCTCAGCAAGGCGCCTTCGATCAATCCGAACTCCAGAAGTTGTTGGATGCTGATAACACGATCCCAGGTAACGCTGAATTCCAACGCGGTCTTGCTGCTCAACCAACGCTTGCTGCAAAGCAGAGCGCATGGGATGCGATCTACAAGGTCGAGACTGGTACTCAAGTTCGTCAGGCGATGATGGTCGGATTCCAACGTGCAACCCATCGCGATCTACTCGCGAACTTCGTTGATCCGTACTTCGATACCCTGATCAAGACTTGGGATGAACACGGCTTTGAGATGGCGGGATCGATCGTTGAGACGATGTATCCAAGTCATGTGGTTACGCAGGAAGTCCTAGCGAAGACTGATGCCTGGCTTGCAGCCCACAAGGATGCACCGGCTGCGATGATCCGCTTTATCAATGAGAATCGCGATCACCTCGCTCGTGCGCTACGTGCACAAGCAAAGGATGCTTAAGCTTTAAAAGCGAAAAAGCAAAGCAGAAGAACTAGTCGATACGAGTCAGATCGCTCTTACTCATCTTTGAGCGATCTGCAGTCGCAACAACGACGACCGCGGTAATTGCAAGGAAGAGTCCCATTGGTGCGGCGATGAAGTAGAGGAATGTCTGCAACGCAGTAAGTCCAGCGCCAGGATTCGAACCATCTTCTTGAGCAGTCATATGAAGAAGTGTTGTTACCTGGGGCAGAAGATGCATGATCATGACTGAATCTTAATGCCAGTTTTAGGCGCTAGCAGCACTCACGTTTGTGAGCCCCGATACAACGCCATATGGCTGAAGGTAGGACAACCAGCGTTCATTTGATCGGCCGGTGCCGAGGATGCGCCAGGCAGCGCCAGATGGTTCGCGCGGTAGCGAGCGCAACTTCCACCCGATCTCCTTGAGCATCCGATCTGCCTTCTGGTGATTGCACTTATGGCAAGCAGCGACGACGTTCTCCCATTGATGGGCGCCACCACGACTACGTGGAATGACATGGTCGATCGATGTTGCGGTAGCTCCGCAGTAGACGCACTTGCCACCATCGCGGGCGAAGACTGCGCGTCTAGATAATGGAATGGCGTGACGATATGGAATCTTCACAAATTTTGTTAGGCGGATAACTGCGGGGAGAACCATCTCTCCACCCGCGTAATGCAGGATGATGTCAGATTCCTCAACGGTGCTAGCACGTTGATTTAAGACGAGAATAAGTGCTCGCCGATCTGAAACAACTCCTAGTGGTTCATACGTAGCATTCAGAACGAGTGTCTGACTCACCGAACTTCTCCCTTAAGTTCTGGCCGGTAGTTGCCGTTTACCGGTAACGCACAACCAGCGCGCCATGGGGAAATCTTGCCCTACTCCCCTGAAAAATCGCTGGATTTCACCGAATTTAGATAGAGTCTTCACACCATGAAACTCAATGTTCACCATATTTATACCTGGTTCAGCGGCGCCCCCTTGCATATCGTGGTGGTCATTGCCGTAGCCCTTGGCCTACAGATCCTGGGTGGACGGGCTATCAGCCGAGCCATGAACCGGATCGCTAACGCCGACTTCGTCCCGGGGCCACAGCGCACCGCTACCCG
Organism: Actinomycetes bacterium; assembly: GCA_037134155.1. Taxonomy (GTDB): domain Bacteria; phylum Actinomycetota; class Actinomycetes; order Nanopelagicales; family Nanopelagicaceae; genus PALSA-747. Next base: position 9,916 of record JBAXMU010000025.1, on the reverse strand, counting down.
CCAACGTGAACGCGCCCAGACAACAGGGACGATCCTTAAGTCAGCCCTCAACGGTCTGATCTGGTTGATCGCACTCTCGATGGTGCTCAGTGAATTTGGTTTGAACCTTGGTCCAGTCGTTGCATCAGCTGGTGTTGTTGGCGTAGCACTCGGTCTTGGCGCCCAGACGATCGTTCGCGACTTACTTGCTGGAATCTTTATGTTGATCGAAGATCAATACGGTGTTGGTGATGTTGTTGACGCTCTTGAAGTCAAAGGTGTTGTTGAATCTGTTGGACTTCGTATTACAACTGTTCGCGCCGACGACGGAACTCTCTGGTACTTGCGTAACGGTGAGATCCTAAAGATCGGTAATAAGTCCCAGCCAAAGCGCTAGTTGGTTCAAAAACTTAGTCCGGTTAGTCCGGTTGATTAACTAAGAACTGCGCAGCACCTTCCATATACTCCCAGAGCTCTTGCTTTAATTCTGGTGCGCAATCAATCTCGGAGACCGCGCTCTTCATGCATCGAAGCCAGGCATCGCGCGCTGCGCTATCGATATGAAAACCGGCATGACGCATCCGAAGTCGTGGATGACCGCGCTTCTCTGAATAGGTAGTAGGTCCGCCCCAATATTGTTCTAAGAACATCATCAATCGCTCGCCCGCACCGTGCAGATCATTATCTGGATACATCGGGCGCAAGATCGGATCGATCGCAACGAGTGCATAGAAATGTGAAGCAAGGTCAGCGAAGACTTGATGTCCGCCAATCCGCTCATAGAAAGTCGCTTGATCAGACACGTGCTGGCTCCTTGGCAGAGATCCCCTTGCCAATCTGCAGAACTACGTAAGAGGCTAATAAGCAGAGGATGCCTGCGGCGTAGAAGGCGAGCGCATAATTGCCAAATTTCACCCGCAATAGCGCGGCCCCAAGAGCAGCGATCGATCCACCGATCTGGTGGGCGGCAAAGACCCAGCCATAGATAACGGTGCCACGATCAGGCCCTAGAACGGTGCGACAGAGCACGATCGTTGGGGGCACAGTCGCAACCCAATCGAGGCCGTAGAAGATTACGAAAATAAGGGTCGATGCATGGAGAGTGGAGAAGAGAATGGATGGCAGCAAGAAGAGTGAGAGGCCACGGAGGAAGTAATAGAAGAATAAGAGTTTGCGTGGATCGATTCGATCGGTGAGGTATCCCGAGAAGATTGTGCCAACCACATCGAAGACCCCGATAAGTGCCAACAAGGATGCCGCAGTTACTTCAGACATCCCATGATCATGTGATGCTGGGATGAAGTGAGTACCGACTAAGCCATTTGTTGAAAAGCCACAGACTAAGAATGAGAAGGTTAAGAACCAGAAGTCACGCTTCTTCGATGCCAGGCGCAAGACATCAATCGCCTCTTTCGCTGCATTTCGTTTTACCTGTACCGGTGCTACCCAATCATCTGGTGCGCCGTATGGTGAGGTACCGATCGATGCTGGGCTCTCTTTGAGTAAGAAGAAGACCAACGGAACCATGATGAGTGAAGTGCAGCAGATGGTGATGCCGACAGATTTCCATCCATGGTGAATCGCAAGGGTAGAGAGTGTTGGTAAGAAGATGAGCTGGCCGGTTGCATTGCCTGCAGTCAGCATGCCAATGACGAGGCCCTTACGTTTAATGAACCAGCGATTGGCGATATTTGCCGCAAAGACGAGTGCCATGGATCCGGTGCCAACGCCGACGACTACTCCCCACGAGAGCATTAACTGCCAAGGCTTGGAGATGAAGATCGTGAGGAAGGATCCAAGGCTCACGGCTGTGAGGGCAGAGATCACGACCTTGCGAACTGTGAAGCGCTCCATTAAAGCCGCTGCAAATGGCGCTGTAAGACCAAATAAGAGCACATTGACGCTGATCGCAGCAGAGACAGTGGATCTAGACCAACCAAAGGCATCTTGGAGCGGGATGATCAATACTGATGGGGCTGATCGATAGGCACCGCTAGTAGCAACAGTTAAGAAGGCGACGCCCGCTGCGATCCACGCTGGATGAATCCGGCGAGATTTAGGCGCTTGGCTCATCGAGTTCTTGGTACTGCATCAAGTATGCACGCTCTTCATCGCTCAAGCGGCGAGACTTCTTAGATACGAGATCTACGCCCACCTGAACTGTCTTGATCTTGGCATGAAGACCAGCAGCGCTTCGGAGTTCGTAGAACATATCAAAAGATGCGCCGCCGATTCGTCCAACCCAGATGACGCAATCGATATTGAAAGCACCTTCATAGATCGGCAACAAGTAATCGACTTCGGCCCGTGCAACGACCATGTCAGAGAGGATTGGTTCAAGGCCTACATCAGTACGTGCACGCCAGAGCATCTCGACCCGTGCCTCTTGGACATAGGTCAGATACTTCGCATTGTTAACGTGACCGAATGCATCGATATCGTCCCAACGAACATGGGGCTTGGCGATGTAGCGCATTATCGTGTGAGCTTTCGATAAGTGACGCGATGTGGACGCGCAGCTTCAGCGCCAAGTCGCTTGATCTTATTCTCTTCGTAAGATTCGAAGTTACCTTCGAACCAGAACCATTGTGAATCACCTTCATACGCCAAGATATGTGTTGCGATGCGGTCCAAGAACCAGCGATCGTGCGAGATGACCACAGCGCAACCAGGGAATTCTAGGAGTGCGTTTTCAAGTGATCCAAGCGTTTCAACATCGAGATCGTTTGTTGGTTCATCCAAGAGCAAGAGGTTGCCGCCCTGCTTCAATGTGAGTGCAAGGTTGAGACGATTTCTTTCTCCACCAGAGAGAATGCCAGCTGGCTTCTGCTGATCAGGACCCTTGAAACCAAAGGCTGAAACATAAGCACGTGAAGGCATTTCGACGTTGCCGACCTTCATGTAATCGAGGCCATCAGAGACAACTTCCCAGAGGCTCTTATTCGGATCGATGCCAGCACGGCTCTGATCAACATATGCGATCTTTACAGTCTCACCGATCTTCACAGATCCACTATCTGGTGCTTCTAAACCAAGGATGGTCTTAAAGAGTGTGGTCTTACCGGCACCGTTAGGTCCGATGACGCCGACGATTCCGTTACGTGGAAGTGTGAAGGAGAGATCATCGATCAATAAGCGATCGCCAAAGCCCTTCTTTAAGTTCTCGACTTCAACCACGATATTTCCAAGGCGTGGGCCAGGTGGAATCTGAATCTCTTCGAAATCTAACTTACGAGTCTTATCGGCCTCTGCCGCCATCTCTTCATAACGAGCAAGACGAGCCTTCGACTTGGTCTGGCGACCCTTGGAGTTCATGCGAACCCATTCAAGTTCTTCAGTCAGACGCTTTGCGCGCTTTGCATCTTTCTGACCTTCGATCTTCAGGCGAGTTGATTTCGTCTCAAGATAGGTCGAGTAGTTACCTTCATATGGATAGGCACGACCGCGGTCGAGTTCGAGAATCCATTCGGCGACATTGTCCAAGAAGTATCTATCGTGCGTGATCGCTACGACAGTGCCTGGATACTTAGAAAGATGTTGTTCGAGCCACAAGACTGATTCTGCATCCAAGTGGTTGGTAGGTTCATCAAGAAGTAAGAGATCAGGTGCTTCAAGGAGAAGTTTGCAGAGCGCGACGCGGCGCTTCTCACCACCTGAGAGAACTTTCACATCAGCATCAGCTGGTGGGCAACGAAGTGCATCCATCGCTTGCTCTAATTGCGAATCAAGATCCCAGGCATTGCGGTGATCGAGTTGTTCTTGCAACTGACCCATCTCGGCTAAGAGCTTGTCGTAATCAGCATCAGGGTTTGCCATCTCTTCCGAGATTGCATTGAAACGATTCATCATCTCGATCGTCTCGCCGACGCCCATCTGGACATTCTCGAGAACGGTCTTCGTCTCATCGAGGTGAGGTTCTTGCAAGAGGATTCCGACGCTATAGCCAGGTGAGAGGAAGGCTTCACCATTGGAGGCGGTCTGAAGGCCTGCCATGATCTGTAGAACGGTCGATTTACCGGCACCGTTGGGGCCTACGACGCCGATCTTCGCGCCTGGGTAGAAGGCAAGGGTCACATCATCAAGAATGACTTTATCGCCATGCGCTTTACGCGCCTTCTTCATCGTATAAATGAACTCAGCCATAGTGCGGAACTCTATCGTGTTAGTTCCAAGTAGAATTAATCCATCACTTGGTGCCCGTAGCTCAGTCGGATAGAGCAACCGCCTTCTAAGCGGTAGGCCGCTGGTTCGATTCCAGCCGGGCGCGCCAGATCACTTCCAGCCGATTTCGGGCAAGAAAAAACCCCGCCAATCCCTCGAATGGCGGGGTTTTTCTTATTTCTTATAAGTAGCGGGCTACTTAATTATGCGCCGAGCTTTGCGATCTGCGCTGTTGTGATCTTTCCAAGTGGTGAAGTTGGATCGATGGTTGTGAAACCGTAATCCGCGTTCTTTGTGCAAGAGAAGGCGAGGTAGTTAATCGCTGCCTTCACTGCTGCTGCCTTATCTGCATTGCCATACTTTGTAAGTGCAAGTGCATATGTGACAACTGTGAATGGGTAGACACCGTGGTTAGCGTTCAAGTAGTCGTATGTAACGATACCTGAGGCACTATCGATCTTCTGTGTTGCGATGAAGCCGTTAGCTGCATCTGATGTTGGAAGAACGAGGTCACCGTTGTTGATGATTGAAGCAAGCTTCAAACCATTTGCAGCAGCGAAGCTGGTCTCTGCATAGGTGATTGAGTACTTGATCTTGCCAGCGAGAGCTGCAACACCAGCAGAACCTGAAGCGCCCTGGAAGTGGATTGGATCAGCTGTAACTGTCTTTGGGTTGATTGATGCGAAGACCTTTGACTTTGCAGCAAAGTCTGTTGGATCGATCTTTGCGAAAGCAGCTGTGAAGTTCTCTGTTGTTCCTGATGAATCAGAACGGTAGATAACTGTGATTGGCTGTGCAGGCATTACTACCTTCTGTGCTACAACGCGTGTTGAGAGAACGATTGGGTTGCCCTTTGCGTCCTTCTTGATTGCGCCGTTTGCATCCTTGCGGTAGTTCACAACTGTGATTGAACGGTTGTTATCAGCAACGAGTGCTGGATCGTTCCACATTGTGATCTTTCCTGCGAAGATCTTTGCAACGTTTACTGCTGAGATTGCAACCTGCTTTGAAGTGTTGAGGTTGTACTGAACGCCAATTGGCCAGACGTAAGCTGGGATGTGGATTTCAGATGCGTTGATCGCTGTTCCAGATTGTGATGCTGTGTGAGCACCATCTGAGAATGCGAAGTCGTACTTACCGGTCTCCATGTTTGTCTGACCGACGCCTGATGACTGTGAGTCATAAGCAAAAGTAACTGATGATGGAAGAGTTGGTACGCAAGCGTTAACAACGCTCTTCACTGATGAAGCGCCGCCAACTGTAAGAGTTGTGGCAGCGAATGCTGATGGTGCGATAGCAACAATCGCTGCTGTTGCAGCTGCTGTTACGAGTGTCAATGAGCGTGAAAGCTTCATGAACAACCTTTCGATTAGAGGACGGTGATAAGTACTGAGTTGGTACGTAGTTGAACTGTAAATTGAGGCGGAAACTAGGGGGTTACTGGGCCCAAATACGGCGTGAACCCAAGGTGAACAGAAAGTAAACAGCCCCTGGACCACCGGGAGGTGATCAGGGGCTGTATCAAGCCTTTTTTAAGCCTTATTACGCAGGGCTCGGCTTAACCGAAACGTCCTGAGACGTAGTTCTCGGTCCGCTGATCCTTTGGACGAGAGAACATCTCGTTCGTTGGTCCAACTTCGATCATCTGGCCAGGTCCACCATCTGCCAAGAAGAAGGCGGTGTAATCAGATACACGAGCCGCCTGCTGCATATTGTGGGTAACGATGACGATCGTCATTGTCTTTGAAAGTTGTGAGATCGTATCTTCGATACGAAGGGTTGATCCTGGATCAAGAGCTGAGCAAGGCTCATCCATCAATAAGACCTTTGGGTTTACCGCAAGTGAACGTGCGATACAGAGACGTTGCTGCTGTCCACCAGAGAGACCGCCGGCATGTGCACCGAGGCGATCCTTGACTTCATTCCAGAGGCCCGCACGTGTGAGGCACTCTTCAAGGAGATCATCCTTATTTCCGTCGTGCTTAATTTGCGCGAGCTTGAGACCAGCAAGGACGTTCTCACCGATTGTCATCGATGGGAATGGGTTTGGCTTCTGGAAGACCATACCGATTTGCAGACGGACGCGAGTCACATCGGTGCCAGCTGCATAAATATCTTTGCCGTCGAGGAGTACTTCTCCAGCCATTGCAGCTGATGGGATGAACTCGTGCATACGGTTGAGTGTGCGAATGAAGGTCGACTTACCGCAACCAGATGGACCGATGAGCGCGGTCACTGTTCCTGCTGCGAAATCTAGGGAGACATTCTCGAGTGCGAGGTGGCTACCGAACCATGCGTGCACTCCGCGGGCCTCAAGACCTGAACCAAGTGGTGCCGTGCCGGGTTCGCGTACACGCGCCGCTGCAACACCAGCCAATGAGTTGGTCTGTGGTGAGTTCTCTGTGCTCATCTTTGCTCTCGTTTCCATTACTTGATCTTCACTTTTCTTGTTCCAAAGACACGTGCAACAACAAAGAGGGTAAGAACTAGCATCAACAGCACAAGGATACCGCTCCAAGCGCGATCGATACCGAGTTCGGTGCCATCTCCCAAACCGCTCCATACGTAGTACGGCAACGCTGACTGTCCCCCGCTAAATGGGTTCCAGTTGATCTTGTTACTCACGCCCAAGGTAAAGAGCAGCGGCGCGGTCTCACCGGCGATACGGGCAACGCCCAAGATCACCGCGGTGATCAAGCCATTGCGAGCAGCTGGGACAACGATGGTGGCGACGGTCTTCCACTGTGTCGCACCGAGTGCGAGTCCTGCTTCACGCAGATCTTGTGGAACCAGAAGGAGCACTTCTTGCGCAGTACGAGTCACAGTTGGAATCATCAAGATGGCGAGAGCGAGAGCTGCCATGATCGTCGATCCACGAAGTGATGTCGTGAGTAAGAGCGCTGAATAAATAAAGATACCTGCAACGACAGATGGAATACCTGACATCGCCTGTACTAAGAATTGAATGAAGCCTGATGCCTTACCGCGGATCTCAGTGAGGTAGAGCGCGGTCAAGATCGAAAGCGGAAGTGAGATCGCAGTTGCAAGAATAATTAAGTAGAGAGTTCCGACGATCGCCTGAACTACTCCGCCTTGATTGAGTGGGCTCTGATAATTCGCAACCGACATATCGTGGTAGAAGAATCCTGGGTAGATTCCCTTCGCACCCTTAACGATGGTGGTGAGAAGCAAGCTAATCACTGGTGTAAATGCGATGACAGCACCCGCGATTGCAACAGATGCAGCAAGTGAATCGACCGCTGCACGACGACCGAGTGCGCGCCACTTGAGCGCCATCTGGAATCCAGCACCGAAGATAAAGAAGAGAAGTACGTATGCGAGCTTGCCCTTCATTGGGGTGACTGCAACGACTGCGTAATCAAGGGCTGCTGCGAGAGCGAGCGCACCAAATACTGGGTAGAGATCAGCCTTTGTGGCCTTCCAAGGCTTGCGTGGGGCAACAGTTGTCGTTGTCATTACTTACCTGATTTCACAGCGCGCTGAACAACAGCATTTGCTGCCATATTCACGAGCAAGGTCATAACGAAGAGGACGAAACCAGCAGCCAATAACGCTTTCTTCTCAGTGAAGGATGCCTCACCGAACTTCTGCACGATCATCGATGCGATATTGCCACCGAAGCCGTAGAGAACGTGCCAGTTAATCTTGAAGACGATATTAAGTACTGAGTAGACCGCAACGGTCTCACCGAGTGCGCGACCAAGTCCGAGCATTGCGCCACCAACAACACCTGATGCGCCGAATGGAAGTGCAACTGCGCGAATCATTCCCCAGCGAGTAGCGCCCAATGCATAAGCAGCTTGGATTCGCTCGAGCGGTGTCTGCGCGAAGATTTCGCGAGAGACAGATGTAACGATCGGAATGATCATGATCGAGAGCACGATGCCAGCTAAGAATGGTGAACGATCAAATGCTGGGCTTGGAACTGAAAGGAATGGAATCCAACCAAGATACTTGAAGACAAGTTTTGCCCAATAGGTCGCCATTGGTGCCAAGACGATGAAGCCCCAGAGACCGTAAAGGATCGATGGGAAAGATGCCATCAAGTCGACGACAGTTACCAATGCGCGCTTCAACCGCTCTGGTGCATAGAAAGTTAAGAAGAGTGCAGTAAGGACAGAGAGTGGAACACCGATGACGAGTGCAATCGTTGAGATGATCAACGTACCGGTGATCATCGCTCCCATACCGAAGCTGCTGATCTCTTTGCCGTTGTCGCCCACAAGGGATGACCACTCGGCATGAGTGATAAAACCAAATCCATTTTCTTTGAAGGCGCCGAATCCACGGAAGGCTAAGAAGCCACCGATTGCAGCGAGAATAAGAAGTGATGAATAGGACATCACATTTAATACAGATCGGAAGGCGACATCTGATGGACGAGGCTTGGTCGTCAGTGCGCGCTTTTCAGGTAATGGGCGCTCGATAAGAGTTGAAGTCACGCGTGGATCCTTCCCCTAAATCGCCACTAAAAAGCGTGCAATTGGTGAACGGAAGGTGAACGAGGGGTGAAGATACCCTCTGCCCCAAAATGCCCTACCCTTACCCATATATGAGTAACGATGCGCCTAATCTGATCTGGATCGACTGCGAAATGACAGGACTGGATCTCAATAGAGATGTCCTGGTCGAGATCGCCGTCTTGGTCACCGACTCCCAGCTCAACGTCCTGGGCGAGGGCGTTGACCTCGTTATTCGAGCGACCGATGAGCAGTTGGCTGGCATGAACGACTTCGTCCGCCAGATGCATACCGATTCTGGCCTGATCACCGAGATCCCAGGCGGGGTCGAACTCGAGGATGCCCAGGCTCAGATCCTGGCCTACCTCGAAAAATATGCCCCAGGGGCTGGCAAATCCCCCTTGGCTGGTAACTCAGTCTCGGTCGACCGTGGCTTCATCAACCGTGACCTCCCCGAATTGGCCGCATACCTTCACTATCGGACGATCGATGTCAGCACGATCAAGGAGCTAGCCCGCCGCTGGTACCCGAAGTCCTATTTCAGCGCCCCGAAGAAGACCGGCAACCACCGCGCCCTGGGCGATATCCGCGATTCGATCGATGAGTTGGACTACTACCGGAGCCAGATCTTTCGCCCCGCTTAGCCGCCCTAGAAAACCCATTACACTTTCCCTCTGCGCGCAAGCGTAGAGCCAGCAATACAAGAAATATGGTGGTCGTAGCTCAGCTGGTAGAGCACTCGGTTGTGGTCCGAGATGTCGCGGGTTCGAGCCCCGTCGATCACCCCAATCTTTACAGCAAGTAGCCATCTTTCGAGATGGCCCGACCTCAAGCAACGGAGATACCCGAATGAAGCCAATGATCTTCGATGTGGTCGTAGAAATCCCAGCGGGCAGCCGCAACAAGTACGAGATCAACCACGACACTGGCGAAGTTCGCCTCGATCGTATGTTGTTCACCGCTACACGTTTCCCTCACGATTACGGCTTCGTGAAGAACACTCTTTCTCTCGATGGCGATCCTCTCGATGCGCTCATCATGTTGGATGAACCAACCTTCCCAGGATGCGTTGTCTCATGCCGCGTTGTCGGAATGTTCCGTATGACCGATGAAAAGGGCGGCGACGACAAGTTGCTCTGCGTTGCAGCTGGAGATATCCGCAAGCACGCAATCCAAGATCTCACCGATGTTCCGGTCTACGAGCTCGATGAGATCAAACACTTCTTCGAGGTCTACAAGACACTCGAGCCAGGTAAAGAAGTACACGGTGGCGATTGGGTCGGCCACGATGTAGC
>JBAXMU010000024.1:0-19118 GCA_037134155.1 Actinomycetes bacterium | reverse complement strand
AGGCGTCATCCTGGTCGGCCCAGATCGCTTGCCACGCGTGGCATCAGATGGAGCCAAGCTACTTCGCCGATTTAAAGAACTCACATCGGCGGCTACCCATGAGCTGCGCGAGAATCTTGGACCTGGTTTCGAAGATCTCAATGTGACCGATCTGCACCCAAAGCGCTTCATCATGAAGACCATCAATGAAGGTGTGGAGAGCGCAGTGCCAATGAATGAACTTCGCGAGATTCGCGATATCGCCAAAGAGGCGAAGATTGATCCGGATCTCCTATGAGTCAAGCGCAGATTGACCTTATCCAGCAGGCCCTCAGCACCGTTATTGATCCTGAGCTCCATCGATCTATTACCGAGCTCGGTATGGTCGAATCAGTGTCGCTCAATGGTTCAACCGCATCACTACACATTCTTCTCACCATCTCTGGCTGCCCAATGAAGGATCGTCTGGATCGCGATATTCGCGCTGCAGTATTGAGTGTTTCTGGCGTTGAAAAGATCGATCTTCAATTCGGCGCGATGAATGAAGAGCAGCGCAACAATGTGAAGAAGTTGATGCGCGGTGGCCGCGATAAGACGATTCAATTCGCTGATCCATCATCACTCACTCGTGTTATCGGTATTGCATCTGGCAAAGGTGGCGTTGGAAAATCTTCCATCACGGCAAACCTCGCAGTTGCTGCAGCTCGTAAGGGATACAAGGTTGGAATCCTCGACGCCGATGTCTACGGCCACTCAATTCCACGTCTCTTAGGTGTACTCGGTCAACGCCCAACCGCTATCGATCAATTCTTTATTCCTGTTGAAAATTATGGCGTGAAGATTGTTTCGATGGAGATGTTCAAGCCAGAACGTTCTGACCCCATTGCTTATCGCGGACCATTGCTCCACCGCGTTCTCGAACAATTGTTGAGTGATGCGCACTGGGGCGACTTAGATCTGCTTCTCTTAGATCTTCCACCTGGCACCGGCGATATTGCGATCTCCCTTGGTCAGCTCCTTCCTGCGTCAGAGATCTTGGTTGTCACAACTCCACAGGTTGCGGCTGCAGAAGTCGCAGAACGTGCTGGCCGCATTGCGCACCAGCTCAAGCAACACATCTTGGGCGTCGTCGAAAATATGAGTGATATCAACTGCCCTAAGTGCGGCGAATCAATTTCGATCTTCGGCAGCGGTGGCGGTCAAGAGACCGCAACCCGTTTATCCAATCTCGTGGGCAGCGATGTCGCCCTTCTAGCCCAGGTCCCATTCGATGGGGCGCTGCGTGAAGGCGGAGATAACGGGGAGCCGATCACCTTGGCAAAGCCCGATGCCCCAGCCAGCAAGGCGATCGATGAACTCTTGGCTAAGTTAATGCAGCGTCCGCGCTCGTTAGTGGGAGTCCCGCTCACCCTTCACACGTAAGATTCGGGTATGAAAACGCCACCAGTGAGCACGATTAATACTGTGGCGAAGAAGATTGTCGGGCGCTCAGAGTCAGCTCTTACTAAGAAGTCGATTCGGGAATCTCTCGTTTCAGTCTCAGGCCTCATCGGTCGTCCAGTTCGTGATGAGAGTGGCCGGGATATCGGACGCCTCGTCGATATCGTCGTTCGAAACGATGATGCTACGTATCCTCCGGTTTCAGGTTTGATCGTCAAAGTAGGCCAGCGCAAGTCTTATATCAATGGCGCGAAGATCTCATCCTTAACTCACTCGGAAATTCGGATCTCCTCACTCAAGATCAACTTAGAAGATTTCCAACGCCGTGATGGTGAGTCACTTCTTGATGCCGATGTGCTCGATCATCAGATCGTCGACGTAGATGGCCTTCGAGTAGTTCGCTCATCTGATCTCTATCTTGCTACGCTCGATAAAGAGGTTCGACTCGTTGGTGTAGATATCTCCTTCCGATCTTTTGTTCGCAGACTCTTCCCTGGATCACTTAGTCGCCTTCCAACCCCTGATCATGTCGTCGACTGGGCAACGATTGCATCGCTGACAAGCGGTACTGGCGTTGTTCGCACTGCAGGTCATCGTTCAAAACTTTCACAACTTCGCCCAGCCGACCTCGCAGACTTACTTGAAGATCTTGCTGGTCGCGAACAAGGTGCCTTCGTTGATCTCTTGGATCCAAACTTGGCTGCGGATGCGTTGGAGGAGATGGAAGAAGAAGATCTCCAAGGTCTGCTTCGTGGTCTTCCAGCCGAACGTGCCGCCGAACTTCTCGCACTCATGGAACCAGATGAATCTGCAGAAGTAATGCGCGATCTCGAGATCGAGCACCGTGACGCAATTCTTGCCAATATGGATAAGCCAACTGCGAAGGTGCTTCGTGAGCTGATCTCCTTCGATGAGAAGGTTGCGGGCGGAATGATGACCACCCACATGCTCGTCATCAAGCAGACCGATACCGTTGAGAGTGCGATCAAGCTATTAATTGAGCATAAAGAGCGCGATGTGGTCGATGGCGTATTAGTCGTTGATTCCAAGGGTCGCCTCGTCGACCATATTCAGACGATTGAACTAGTAGCGGCTAAGTCGAGCGCGCTCATCGAATCCCTTATCTCAGCACCATTCCCAACTGCGGTGAAGATCGATACTGCGCTTGATGAGGTAATTGAAGAGTTCTCTAATAACCGTGGATCTTCGATCGTTGTCGTTGATGAAAAGGGTAAGCCGATCGGTCGAATCCTCGCTGATGACTTGGTCGATGCGTTGACATCAGATGAAGGTCGCGCATGAGCACCACAAAGAGCGATCGCGAAAAGCGCCAGATCTCACCACGCAAGATTCGTCTCGCGGCATTCTTAGGTGTTATGGGCCCAGGAGTTCTCGCTGGACTCTCTGATGATGATCCAGCCGGTATCACTACCTATTCACAACTTGGTGCGCATTACGGCTATCGCTTGATGTGGACGCTGACTATCTCAACGATTGCTCTGATTATCTTCCAAGATCTCGGTGCGCGCATTGGTGTTGTTACTCGTCAAGGTCTGCTCGGATTGGTTCGCCAAAAGTATGGTGCGCGCTCTGGCATCTTGAGTGCAAGCGCATTGGTGCTCGCCAATATCGGAACTATGACAGCAGAATTCGCTGGTATCGCAGCTGCTGGTCAACTCTTTGGACTCTCTCGTTACATCACCGTGCCAATTGCAGCTGTTGTTGTATCAGCTCTTGTCTTGCGTGGATCATTCGCTCGCGTTGAGAAAGTCTTCTTCGCGCTCTGCACAGTCTTCTTCGCCTACATCATCGCTGGTTTTATGGCCCATCCACATTGGGGCGCAGCATTTAAGGGACTCGTTGTTCCTTCCATTCCTTTCAATCACGATGCGATCTACTTAGCGACTGCGACTCTTGGTACAACGCTTGCACCGTGGGGCCTCGCCTTCATCCAGTCCTATGCAGTTGATAAGCGCCTCTCTAAAGATGACCTCAAGCTCTTGCGCGTGGATGTCTGGACTGGCTCACTCCTCACCGGCGTGATCGGCTTCTTCGTTATCGTCACCTGCGCCGCGACCTTAAATGCCCACGGAATTACCAACATCACTGATGCCTCACAGGCGGCCCAAGCACTTAAACCCCTTGCTGGCACGCTCGCAAAGGACCTCTTCGCTGTTGGCCTGATCGGCGCTGCCCTCCTAGCCGCCTCGATCCTGCCGCTTTCGACCGCATATTCGATCAGCGATCTCACTGGCCGTCCTGCAGCCCTCGATGATTCTTACTCTGAAGCACCACTCTTCTACTCAACCTTCGCAGCGATCACTGTCCTATCAGCATCCCTTATCTTGATTCCCGGTGCACCGCTCATCACCATCTTGATCATCTCTCAGATCATCAATGCCGTGCTTTTGTTGCCGCTCTTGCTCTACATGTTCGGCATCTCCCGCGATAAGCGTTTGATGGGTGAGTTCTCGGCATCTACTCGAATGAGTGCGATCTATCTCGTCATTATCAGCATCGTCGCACTTTGCGTCACCGCGATGCTCTGGTTTACCTTCGCCGGATGAGTAATACCCAAGACCACACCGCTCTTCCCAAAGGTCGCGACATTCCAATTCTCTTACTGGGAATCCTTGGTATCGGTACATCTGGCCCATTGATCGCTAAGAGCGCGATGCCAATTCCAACCTTGATCTTCTGGCGAAACCTTTGCGGATCGCTCATCATGACACCTTTCGCGATCAAGAAAGGCGAGTGGAAGGTCCGAGCAAACCGTCGTGCGATCGGCATCGCGGCGATCTCGGGAATCTTCTTGGCGCTGCACTTCATCGGCTTCTTCTTGGCGATGCGCTTTACCAGCGTCGCTGCCGGTACAGCGCTCACAGCACTCCAACCAATCTTTAGCGCGATCTATGTTCGCTTCAAGGGTGGGCATATCGCACGCATCTCCTTAATTGGAATGTTGATCGCCTTTGCTTCTGTGTTCGTCATTACTGGAGTAGACCTCAAGCTCTCATTACGCGCCTTTGAAGGCGATCTCTTCGCGATCATCTGTGCCGCTCTCGCTGCGATCTATGTGATGATCGGTTCAAATGTACAGAAGGAGATCTCGACCTCTACTTACACCAGCGTCTGTTACGGCGTCTGTGCGATCACGGTCCTTCCGATGATCTTCCTAACCGGCTCGACCTTCATCGCCTTCCCTAAGATCCAGTGGGTATGGATGATCTTGCTCGTTCTAGGCGCACAGTTATTGGGCCATACGATGTTTAACCTCTCTCTTAAGCGCCTCTCGCCGGTCGTTGTCTCACTTATTGTCTTCTTCGAGGTCCCAGTCGCAGCGATCTTCGCCTGGATCTGGCTCCATCAGAAGCCAAGTATCGGAATCATCCCCGGTGTTATTGGCATCTTGATCGGCTGTTCAATCTTTGTCTTAGGTCGTAATTCAAAGTGAAGATCGATCTCCATACCCACTCGAACTTCAGTGATGGAACTGATCGTCCGAGCGAACTCATTAATAAGGCTCTCTCACAAGGCATCACAACGCTTGCACTCACAGACCACGACACCGTCGCTGGTTGGGATGAGGCGATGCAGTGGCTCCGCCCTGGAATGGAGCTAGTCCTTGGGTCAGAGATCTCATGCCAAACTGAAGATGGCATCAGCGTGCATATGCTCGGTCTGCTCTTTAATCGCGAGAATCAACCGCTGCAAGAGATGATGGCTGCAACTCGAGATAATCGCTTGGGCCGGATGGAACGGATCATCACAAAGATGAACGCTGCAGGTATCGAGATCACTATTGAAGAAGTCCATGCGCAGTTGAGTGAAGGCGCAACACTGGGCCGACCGCACTTGGCAGATGCTCTTGTTGCAAAGGGTTTAGCGAAGAGCCGCGATGAAGTCTTCGCTGATTGGCTTGCAAATAGTTCACCGTTCTACGTCGCTCATTACTCACCAACCCCAGAAGTTGCGATCGCCGCAATCAAGGCGGCGGGTGGCGTTGCGGTAATTGCCCACCCACTTGCATCCCTGCGCGGTCGAGTTGTGAACCTTGAGAGCTTTGATTCTTATATTGCTGCTGGTCTTGATGGCATCGAAGTAAAGCATCGCGACCAAACACCCGAACAACAAGAGTTGCTCTTTAGCATCGCCGCAAGCGCTGATCTTGCGATGACAGGATCAAGTGATTATCACGGCAATGGCAAGATGAATGAGTTAGCTGAATTTACGACTGATCCCGATCAATGGGAGAAGTTAGAGGCCCGTGCGGATGATCGCCGGGTAGTGCGTAAAGCCAGTTAAAACTAATTGATAAAAGCGTAGGCGAGCGCCGCTGCACCGATTATGAACCAAGCGGCTTGAACGCTCTTCTTCTGCAAGGTCACCTTCAATGATGGAATAAATGTCGCGATTAAGAGAATGAAGCCCGGTACGACAATCGCAAGACTATGAATCGCAATATTGGATTGTGCTCGCTGATAATCCCAGTTGATAAGTCCGGTAGCGATCATTGCATAAGCCCACATGCGCAAGTTGTTCATAGGTAAAGCCTCTCACACCCACCCTTAAATCTTTCTTAAGCGGGCATAAAAAAAGGGGAGACGCAGAGCGCCTCCCCTTTTTAGTACTTACTTAGTGTGAGTCTGCCATTCCTTCAGCAGCTGACTTCATGCGAGCGATCTTGAAGATTGTAAGACCGAATACGCACTTAGCAAGCACGTCAGCGATTGTGTAACCGATCTGACGCTCAGTGAAGAGTGATGCAGCTTGGGCTGCAGTTGGGCTCTTGACTAGAAGTGGGATGAGGTAAGAGATTGGGTATACGCCCCATGTTGCGATCAAGAGAAGACGGAGGCGTCCAACTGTTGCTGCAACACCCTCTGGCTGACGATCCAATGACTTTCCAAGCTCTACGAAGAGAACATAGAGGATGTAGAGGAATGGAATTGTTGAAAGGATTCCGTAGAGAACCTTAGTTCCGCTGTTTGATGAAATTTCACCTGGGTAACCCAAGATGATCATTGCAGCTGATGCTGGGACGAGGCGGTTGATCAATGAGCTTGATGCAGCCTTTGCAAGTCCGAGTACTGCGATAACTTCAACGAGAAGTAGTGGAACTGTGAGGATCCAGTCAACGTAGCGGTACGCCTCATTGAAAGCGCCGTGGGCAGTTCCGGTGTGGAAACCATCCTGCATTGAAGCTTCGTTGAATGAGTTGAAGATACGGAAATAGTGGTAACCAGCGATGAATGTCACCATTGATGACATTACGAGTGCACTGCGGTACTTAGGAAGTACGCGGCTCTGTCCCACGAGTGTGAAGACTGTGCATGCGAGCATTGAGATAAGTCCAAAGGAGAAGATGTTGTACAACGAGCTCCATTGGCCGTCAGTTAAATGCAACATTGAAAATGTGCCTCCGTGTGTAGGACTTCGGCGAGGTAACCCGAGATTGCTCGGCTGCAGAAGTCATTGGTAGTAGTTTGCGCCTGAAATGTGGTCTACGCCACCCTAAAAGGGGGTATTTTGCAAAATATTCGCAGGTTTTTCTCACTTTTCACGCTCAGCGGAGGGGAAATAGCCCTTTGAGTGAGGCCCGGTCCAGGCGTGCGGTGGAGAGCATGTGGGGGACGGTCAGGGCCCAAATGATGACCAAGACCGACCAGAGCAGGCTCGATGAGAACTTCTGGGGCGAGGTGACCATCAGGACCGCAGCTAAGGCGAAGCTGCCACCGACGGCATAGAGACCAGGCACGACTGCCGCGATGAAAGCAGAGCGGGTAGATCCGGCATCGGCGAAGGCGACCGCTTTAGGCAAGCGCGGGATCAGACGAGCGGTATGGCGCAGCGCATGCCAGAGTCCGAAGTAGATGGCGAAGGCAACGAGTGGTGGCGCAAAGATCGAGAGCAGCGCGAGCAGAGAGATATCGATCGCAAGACCAAAGCGCTTGGTGAGAAGAAGAGCAATGAGTGAGATCGTAGTGAGAATAAAGATTGATGTACGAAGCGTCTGAGTATTCGTGCCTGACCAATTCACCAAGGCGGGGCGAATGCGTTCGAGAGCGCTCAAGGTTCGGTGATCAGTGAGTGGAAGGACGACCGGTAAGAAGCCAGCGGGAAGGGCATAGAGAATCTCAACCCATAGCGGTTCGCTCTTCTGCGAGCTTGCGCTCCGACTCTCGTTAATAAAGGAGGCGTCGCCAAAGCCGAAGTGGAGACCGCTCATGATGAGAACAAGATCGAATGCGACAAGATTCCAGGTTGCAATAGCGATACCGGCAACTACGGCGATTGCGACGTAGCCTGCGATGTAAAGGAAGAAGCGTGAACGTGGATCTCTAGGAATTGAGATCAAATGATCGATAGCGCCATGTGGAATACCGATTGCTAGTCCAATGAGGGCAATCACCAGTTGGGCACTGAGTGAGAGCGAGCTACCAGCGAGATGGATTGCGCCAATGAGCGCGATTGTGAGAAGGAGTGCAGCGCGAGAGATAGTTCTGGCCCAGTGATAAACCTGAGAGAGTGCGCTCGCCACACCACGAGCCTATTTCATAATGATGGCGATTGGGAGTGCTTTGGTAGAGGATTGGCCTATGAGTCACCTGCACTACCTCGGAGTTCTGCTCTTTATTGGGGTCTGCGGAGTCGGCGTGAATATTGGATTTAAGACTGGGCTCAAGAAGCGCCTGCGGATCTTTCTCGTCACTGACCTTGGGATTCTGATCGTCTATCTCGCCTGGGATGCGTGGGCGATCCACAAACACAATTGGTTCTTCGATGCAAAGCAGATCATTGGCGTGCATCTCTTTAACGGGATTCCAATCGAGGAGATCCTCTTCTTTATCGTCGTGCCATTTACCACCGTTGCAACCTTCTTGGCCTTGAAGAAGTTGACCGGATGGGAGGCGGATCGAAAGTGATCTACTCCGATATCGCACTCGATGCGATCATGATCGCAATAATCGCCGATCTCTTTATCTTGCGGACTCAGATGGTGACGCGGGGATTATTCTGGTTGAGCTATGGCCTGATCCTTCCCTTCCAACTTCTCACAAATTGGTGGCTCACCTCGAAGTCGATCGTGATGTACACACCAGATGCGATCATCGGCCGCCGGTTAGCCGGAGCCCCGATCGAGGATCTCCTCTTTGGCTTCTCAATGATTTTGCTCACCTTGGCTTTTTGGGAGTTCTTTTCCAGTAAATTCTCAGAAAGGAATGGTTGACTCTCTTTATGAAATCATCACTCTTCGTTAAGGCCACCGCTGCATGTGCAGTCGCATCGACTCTCACCTTCTTGCCTGCAGTTCTCGATCAATCAAGTGCAGCGACCAAGGTTAAGAACGGCACATTCTTAGGCACATCAGCAATGACGCAATTTGGACCAGTTCAGGTCAAGGTTGTCATCGCTGGCGGAAAGATCACCAAGGTCACCGTTCCGGTCTACCCAACAACAAACCCGCGCGATGTCCAGATCAATTCGCAAGCAATTCCAATGTTGGTTCAAGAAGTATTGAAGGCGCAATCTTCAAAGATCTACGGAATCAGCGGCGCTTCATATACCTCGCAGGGCTTCTATGACTCACTCGTCTCAGCTCTTGCGAAGTCAGGTCACGCGTAAGCCTCACCGCGCGGTAATCCACTCCGTGGGATAAATTTCTCCCATGCTTGGTGGGATCAATAATTCGATGTTCTTTGAGGCCTTTGGTGGCTTCGTCATCATTCCCATCTTTGTGCTCTTTTTACGATGGGCATTTCCATCGAAGAAGGATCATGCAGCCGCTGCCGAACGCAAAGCGATCAAGCGCTCTCTCCGTGAATTAAAGAGGAAGTAATTATGGGCCTTGCTGTTATCACCGGCGGAACTCGAGGTTTGGGATCTGAGACTGCTCGCGCTCTTAAAGCTGCGGGCCACACCATCCTCCTTGTTGCGAAAGATCCAGTCCGGCTTGCTCAATCAGCATCTGAACTTGGCGCAGAATTCCGCGCAGTAGATCTCGCCGATATCGATGCCGCTCGCGATGTATTCAAAGAGATCCTTGCGACCTTTGGCACGCCAGAAATTCTTGTTCTTGCCCACGGTGTGATGAGTGAGAAGATGTCGAAGACACTTCGTACCACCAATGAAGAGTGGCGCCGAGTGATGGCAACCAATCTCGACTCAGTCTTTACTGCCGTAAATATTCTTGGCGCCCCAATGGCCGATGCTCGCAATGGTCGCATCATTATTTATTCAGCCTGTCTCGGTCGGATGTCCGGACCTGGCAATGCTGGGGGATTAGCGCCGTATCGAATTAGCAAGGCCGGCGTGAATGCACTTGTTCGCAATCTCGCGCACGAGACCAATCACGGTGCCCGCGGTTTATTAGTCGATGCGATCTGCCCAAATCACACGCGTACGGATATGGGCGGACCAGATGCTCCACTCTCGGTTGAAGAAGGCGCTGATACTGCAATCTGGTTAGCGACTCGCTCCTTCGATCCAGCCGTTGATAAGACTGGATTCCTATGGGAAGAGCGTCAGATTATCGATTGGTAGTAGTCACTACCCAAGCTTTGCATCTAAGAAACCATTAACAATTCGAGAGAATCGCTCTGGCTCTTCGACGTGCGGCATATGTGCAGATTCAGGGAATTGTTCCCATAGAACATCAGGAATGCGTCGATGAATCTCTTGGACCATGCCTGGTGTTGCTTCATCATAGGCACCATTAAGTAACAAGGTTGGTACCGAGATCTTGTGAAGATCATCGTGGATATCCCAGCTCTTGAGCGTTCCGATACAGAGGAACTCAGATGGTCCATTCATGGTGTGATAAACAGTTGGATCTTCTTCGATCTGCGCGAATGAATCGAGCACATTCTGTGGGAATGGAATTCGGCAGACGTGGCGTTGATAGTAAACATCCATCGCTGCGACGAACTCTGGTGATGTGTAATCGTTCGCTGCTTCTGCGGCCTTAAGTGCCGCCTCAACATCTGCAGGTAAGAGTGCGCGAAGTTTTGCCGCCTCTGAACTCCAGATCTTCATGCTTGCTGGTGAATCTGCAACGATCAGCGCCTTGAGCCCTGGACGGTTTGTTGTTGCATATTGCATACCGAGCATGCCGCCCCATGATTGGCCGATGACTGCGTAATTTTCATTGATGCCGAGATGCTTGGTGAGGAGATCGAGCTCTTCCATAAAGAGTTCTGGTGTCCAGAATTCAACAGGTGCATCTGGCAAGTGAGTAGAGAGACCACAACCGAGTTGGTCATACAAGATCGCTGGACGACCAGTTGCAGCAATGATTTCAGCGATTGCAATCACGTAGTTATGTGCTGCACCAGGGCCACCGTGGAGCACTACGACGGGAGTCTTCTTACTCGATAGATCTCCGACGATTCGATACCAAGTCTCGCCGTGCTGCCATTTCATGGTTGAAGTTGTCATGGTGGTATTTAAGCAACCTTAAATGGTTTTGGACAGGCTTTTAGCTTGGGAACTTCCATCTTCGCGATGACGGTTCCTTCTGCTGGGTGAACCGCTTGAGCGATACCAAGATTGCCTTGCACAGATAAGAAGATGAAGGCCTCACTCATCGTGAAGCCCCAATGGTCAACAAGGAGTTTTGCTGCTTCCTCGCAGGCGATGCGCATCGCATCATAAAGATCTGCTACAGCAGCGACTCCATGAGTAATCCAAGAGGTGGCAGTCTCTGTGACTGGGTATTCAGTACCGATTCCCTTAATAAGCGCAGTTGATACCAAGACATCACCGGCGATTTCGATTCCGGTACCGCAGATCTCGCCATCGCCCATTGATGCATGCATATCACCCATCGCAAGGAGCGCACCTGGGTGCTTAACAGGAAGATGAATCGTTGACCCAATGGTGTTCCGATTGTTATCGAGGTTTCCGCCATGGCGACCTGCGGGCATCGTCATGATCTCGCCGCTTGCAGGTGCAACACCTATTACTCCAAGCATCGGTGAGGCAGGGAATGAGACCCGATCATTCATGTGAACGATGCCATCTTTCACATCGAAGAATTGTGCAAAGGGTTCGGTAACTAGATGTTGGAGTTGGCCATCGCCAGGATAGGTACGTGCAACGCCACGTGCACTTGGACGAATATCGTGAAGAGTGACCGAGAGAGTGTCTCCGGGTTCTGCGCCTGTGACATAGATGGGGCCCGTTGCTGGGTTAATGAGTGCGCTATCAATTGTTGCCAGTGCATTCTCAGGGCCAGTGATTGCACCGCGGTAACAATCCCAGGTCTGGACGTGGATGAAGTCGCCGGGTGATACCACTAAGGCTGGGCTATGGGAAGAGGCGAAGGAAAAATTATGGTGATCGCGCGAGAGGTAGTGCGTAGCCTGCGCGAAGAGAGGTGAGATCGGATTGTTACGATCGTGTTCCATTTAAAGATTCTCCATCATTCGTAGTGCAAATGGCTTGCACTAGTGGGAGCATAAGCCTCTCACCGATCTAACGGAGGTCTTACGTGCGTCGTCGTTCGCTAGTTCTTACTTCTATTCTTGGAGCCGCAGCTCTTGCTGCATCCGCATTTGTTGGCAGTGCCTCTCAGGCAGCCACCGGCGGTTTTGGTCCATACGATCCTGCACATGCAGGCGGAACCATCAAGTTTGTAGCGCAAGCTGCCGCTGGTTCACTCGATCCTAAAATTAACTACACCGGTCAGTACTGGCAGCTCTACCAGGCTTCTTACGACGGTCTCCTTGGTTTCCGCTACGGCGATGGCAAGGCATCCTTCGAAGTTGTCCCAGATCTTGCTACTGCGCTTCCAGTTGTGAGCAATGGTGGAAAGACACTCACCTTCACACTTCGCAGTGGTATCAAGTTCTCAAATGGTCAGCCTGTCACTGTTGCCGATGTGAAGGCTTCATTCGAACGTATCTTCAAGGTCTCATCACCAACAGCTGGTTCGTTCTACAACGGAATCGTTGGAGCGACTGCCTGCTTGTCCAAGCCTGCAACATGTAAGTTGGATCAAGGCGTTGTTGTCGATGCAAAGACCAACCAGATCGTTCTTAACCTCACTGCAGCAGACGAGACCATCCTCTCCAAGCTTGCAGTTCCACACGCTGTTATCAATCCAGCGAACTCACCTGTGAAGGATGCGGGCACAACCCCAATCCCATCAACAGGTCCTTATATGTTCAAGTCTTATAACCCAAATAAGTCACTCGTTATGGTCCGCAACCCTTACTTCAAGGAGTGGTCACATGATGCACAACCACAGGGTTATCCAGATCAGATCGAGTACCAGTTTGGTGTCACACCAACAGCGCAGGTAACTGCCGTTGAGAACAACCAAGCCAACTGGGTCTACGATCCAATTCCTGCAGATCGTCTCAACGAGATCGGCACCAAGTATGCAAGCCAGGTTCACGTTAATCCGTTGACCGCTATGTGGTACTTGCCAATGAACGTCAATATCGCGCCATTCAATAATGTGAAGGCTCGCCAAGCAGTGAACTACGCTATCGATCGCGCCGCAATGGTGAAGATCTTCGGTGGAAGCCAGCTCGCAGCGCCAGTCTGCTCATTCTTGCCACCTAACTTCCCTGGCCACGTTGATTACTGTGGCTACACCAAGGGTGCTACTCCAGATAAGCCAGCAACAGCATGGTCTGCTCCAGATCTCGAACTCGCTAAGAAGCTTGTTAAGGATTCAGGAACTGCCGGACAGGCTGTTGGCATCGTCGTCTCTGATGATGATGTGAACAAGCAGATGGGCGTCTATCTCCAATCAGTTCTTAACTCGATCGGATACAAGGCGACTGTTAAGCCAATCTCTGGAAATATCCAATTCACATATATCCAGAACACCAAGAACAAGGTTCAGATCTCAGTAACTCAGTGGTATCAGGATTACCCTGCAGCCTCTGACTTCTTGAACGTACTCTTGGGTTGCGCATCGTTCACACCTAACTCTGACTCATCAATCAACATGTCTGGCTATTGCAACAAGTCCTTTGATGCTCAGATGGCGAAGGCGATGGCACTTGGTGTCACAGATCCTGCAGCAGCAAACAAGCTCTGGGGTCAACTCGATCAGCAGGTAATGAAGGATGCACCAGTTGCAGTTGCCTTCACACCTAAGCAGCTCGACTTCATCTCATCTGGAACGAAGAATTACCACTTCTCACTCCAGTACAAGATGTTCGTCAGCCAGTTGCAGACTAAGTAGGACGATCGGTAACTAACGAGTCGATACTGTGTCGATAAAGGAAAGTAGTGAAGCGATCTTCTCCGAATCACCGGGGAAGATCGCTTTACGCACCCTGCGCCGAGATAAGCGTTCGGTTATCTCACTCTCAATCCTCGGCTTTATCGTCGCAATCTCGTTACTCGCCCCGCTCTACGCACACTATGTAGCTCATACCAATCCATTCGTTTCTAGCCTTGATGCCACAACAAAAGTTGGTGGCAAGGTCGTTCCAGTTCTCGAGGCTTCAACAACGGGACTTGGACTTGGCGTAACGCCTATCGGGCCAACCTGGAACCCAACGAGTTACTTCTTGGGTGCCGATGGCCAAGGCCGCGATGTGATGGCACGCCTGCTCTTCGGTGGCCGAAATACCCTTCTTATAGGCACTTTGGCCGGCATCATCTGTATCTTCCTGGCTCTGCTGATCGGCGTTATTGCGGGATATCGCAAGGGTTGGGTCGATGCGATCCTCTCGCGCTTGCTCGATGTGATCTGGGCCTTCCCGGTTTATCTCTTAGCGATCAGCCTCTCGGTTGTGCTTCTCACTTCTGGATTAAAGATCGGCTTCGTCCATCTCGGGCCAGGGTCATTTGCTCTTCCTATTCTTATTATTGGCGTTGTCTATATTCCTTACGTGGCAAGGCCAATTCGTGCACAAGTATTAAGCCTTCGTGAACGCGAATTCGTTCGTGCCGCAGTCGGTATCGGTGCAAAAGATTCCACCATCATCTTCAAAGAGATCCTGCCGAATATCATTCCAAGCGTCTTGGTCTTTATCCCGATCATCGTTGCACTCTGCATGTTGACTGAGTCGGCGCTCTCCTTCTTATCTATCGGTGTGCAGCCACCACAGGCATCGTGGGGAACGATCATCAATGATGGTTTGGCACTTCTCTATACCCGCCCTTGGGTTGGTATTGCACCCGGTCTCTTGATTGTTCTTACCGCCGCATCACTCAATCTCTATGGTGATGCCGTCCGTGATGCACTAGATCCAAAGACTCGTTCGCGTGGTGATGCATGATCTCCTTTATCGGTCGTCGCTTCAGCGCCATGGTCTTTGTCCTGGTCTCTATCTCAATCCTGGTTTTCTTAATCTTCTTCGCCACACCTGGCGTCGATCCAGCTGCGCGTATCGCTGGACGTAACGCGGATCAGCAGACACTGATGCAGGTGAGGGCCTCCTTTGAATTAGATAAGCCGCTTCCTGTCCGCTATCTATCGATGATGCGCCACTTATTCGTTGCACGCGACCTGACTTCGTACGTCAATCGCGGTGCAAAGGTGATTCCACAACTTTCACAGGCGATTCCAGCGACCTTCTCCCTTGTTATCGGGGCCGCGGTTATCTGGCTCTTCTTCGGTGTCATATTCGGAGTATTAGCCGCTAGTTCTAAGCGTAAATGGCTCGATCCGACGATCTCCTTCCTGGGAATCGTGGGTATCTCTCTGCCGGTCTTCTGGCTCGGTGAAGTCGTCAACCTCTTCACGCAATCTAAATTCCACTCTTCATTATTCTCTTGGGTGCCACCGCTTGGTTATGTGGGATTGAGTGTTGATCCGTGGCAGTGGTTCTTACACCTCTTGCTTCCTTGGCTCACTCTCGCAGTGCTCTATGCCGGTATCTATGTGCGCGTTCTACGTAGCGAGATTCTCGTTGTGATGAGTGAGGATTACATCAAGACCGAACGCGCCAAGGGCGCAAGTGAGAAGCGGATTCTTTATAAGCACGCCACAAGAATGTCGCTCATTACGATCGTCTCCCTCTTTGGTCTGGACTTCGGAGCGCTCGTTGGCGGTTATGCACTCCTCACCGAAGTCGTCTTCGGTATTCAAGGAGTTGGAAAGCTCACCTTCGACTCTCTTCAGAACTTTGATCTGCCCGTCATTATGGCAACGGTGATGTACTCATCCTTCTTCGTCGTCTTTATGAATGCAGTTGTCGACGTGCTCTACGCAGTATTAGATCCGAGGGTGCGCCGTGCATAATAAAAATATCCTTGAGGTCAAAGACCTACATGTTAGCTTCGATACCCGTCGCGGTGAAGTACGCGCCGTTAATGGACTCTCCTTTGAATTAGAAGCAGGAAAGACGCTCGGCATCGTCGGTGAATCTGGATCAGGTAAGTCAGTCTCGATGAATGCAGTTATGGGGCTGGTCCGTGATTCCAATGTGAAGATCTCAGGCGAAGTCTTCTTCAAGGGCGAAGATCTTCTCAAGCGCAGCGATGATGAGATGCGCAAGATTCGCGGCAAAGAGATCGCGATGGTCTTCCAAGATCCAATGACTGCGCTGACTCCGGTCTATACCGTCGGTTGGCATATCGTTGAGCAGATCAGATTGCATACCCAACTTTCGAAGAAGGAAGCCCGCGACCGCGCGATCGAGATCTTGGATGAAGTGGGCATTCCCGACGCTAAAAGGCGTGTAGATCAATATCCACATGAGTTCTCAGGCGGTATGCGCCAGCGCGCGATCATCGCTATGGCGCTCTCACTCAATCCAGCGCTACTCATCGCGGATGAACCAACGACCGCGCTCGATGTAACGATTCAAGCCCAGATCCTTGATCTCTTGATGCGCCTACAAGAACAACATAACTCCTCGATCATCATCATTACCCACGATATGGGCGTTGTTTCAGAGATCGCCGACGAAGTCTTGGTGATGTACGCCGGCCGCCCAGTCGAGCGCGCAACAAAGCAGTCGCTCTTCGCCAACCCACAACATCCTTACACCCAAGGTTTGATGAGCTCGGTGCCGCGCCTTGATCGACCACGTACTGATCGCCTCGAAGCGATTCCAGGTCAGCCAGCTTCACTTCTCAACTTGCCAACAGGATGTGCATTCTCAAATCGTTGCCCGAAGGCCCACGATGCATGTCAGGTTCGCCCAGAGTTTGTCGTCGATGCCCAAGGCCATGGCGCAGCATGTGTATTGGTAGGTGAGAAGAAGTGAGTGAAGTAATCCTCTCGATCCGCGGGCTATCTAAGAACTATGAGCTCCGCGGCAATTTCTCCCGCGGCAAAGATGTCGTTCATGCAGTTGAAGATGTCAATCTTGAGATCGCGCAAGGCGAGACTCTTGGCATCGTCGGTGAATCAGGATGCGGTAAGTCAACTCTTGGTCGAATGCTCGTCCGGCTTGAAGAGCCAACTCGTGGCGAGATCCTCTTTGAAGGACATGATTTAGCGAAAGAACCTAAGAAGAAGTTGCGCGCACTTCGCAAGCGCTTCCAGATGATCTTCCAGGATCCTTACGCATCACTTAACCCACGTCGCCAGATCGGCCAGATTGTTGAAGAGCCACTTCGTGTTCATGGAGTTGGAAAAGATGAGCGTCGCAAGATTGCGCAGGATCTCTTAAAGCGCGTCGGCCTTGATGAGAATGCCTATGAGAAATATCCGCATGAGTTCTCTGGTGGCCAGCGCCAGCGCGTCGTTATTGCTCGGGCCTTGGCTCTCAATCCACGCTTAGTTGTTGCCGATGAGCCGGTTTCAGCGCTGGATGTATCGATCCAAGCCCAGGTTCTCAACCTCTTTAAGGATCTTCAGAAGGAGATGGGCCTTACCTATATCTTCATCGCCCATGATCTCGGAGTTGTGCGACATGTATCTGATCGCATCGCCGTGATGTATCTCGGCAAGATCGTTGAACTCGCACCAGCTGATGATCTCTACGAGAAGCCATCGCATCCATATTCACAAGCGCTG
Source organism: Actinomycetes bacterium (assembly GCA_037134155.1). Classification (GTDB taxonomy): domain Bacteria; phylum Actinomycetota; class Actinomycetes; order Nanopelagicales; family Nanopelagicaceae; genus PALSA-747. Next base: position 1,762 of record JBAXMU010000024.1, on the reverse strand, counting down.
CTCTCTGCCAACCCACGTATGGATGCTGATGATAAGCGCCAGCGCATCATTCTTAAGGGCGATATTCCAAACCCAATCAACCGACCATTGGGTTGTGCTTTCAATCCGCGTTGTCCAAAGGCTGCTGATATCTGTCGCACCAATACGCCAGAACTTCTCACCATCGGCAATCGTCAGGTTGCTTGCCACTTTCCCGAATAACTTTTCCTCCTCTATCTCCATCTAGCAAGCAAAGGAAGATGCCATGACGATCAAGATCAGCCGCGATCAACATATCTGGGAGTTCAGTGCAGATATGCAACCTGTCATCACCGTCGATCCAGGAACAACACTCGAGATCGAGACCTGGGATTGCTTCACCGGTCAGGTGCAGAGTGAATCCGATACGTTAGAGAAGCTCGATATCCATCGGGTGAATAGCGCAACTGGTCCCATCGCAGTGAAGGGCGCCGAACCTGGTGACTCACTCTCTGTCACATTGATTGATATCCGCCCTAATAAGCAAGGTGCTGGAATGTGTATTCCAGAGTGGGGTCAGTTAATTCATAAATCAAAGTCACCTGTTACGAAGATCTTCCGCGTTGAAGATGGCATCGTTCATATGAATGAGAATGTCTCATGGCCACAGCGTCCAATGTTCGGTGTTATTGGTGTTGCACCAGCAAGCGGATCAATCGGCACCTTTGAAGCTGCCCGTCACGGCGGAAATATGGATGACAACGAGAACCGGATCGGTGCGACCATCCACTTGCCAGTCTTCCAACCTGGTGGCCAACTCGCGATCGGCGATATGCACGCATCGATGGGCGATGGCGAGATCTCAGGCACTGGCGTTGAGATCGGCGGAACTGCGACGATCAAAGTCGACCTGATTAAGGGAAAGTCCGGCGGTTGGCCGATTACTGAGGCGAAGGATTACTGGATTACGCACGGAACCAGCAAGGACAGCATCGATGAGGCGCTTCAGAACGCCTGCGAAGAGGCCGCAAAGCTCTTGGTCGACGAGTGGGGATTCACCATCGAAGATGCTTTCATCTTCCTTTCGGTGACGAGTGATCTTGGTATCGCGCAGTATTGCCACCCATCACCAGGTAGCGTCATTGCAAAGATGCGCGTACCGAAGTTGGCGGCAACTCCTGCGCCATTCAGACGCTAACCTTTCGTCGTGTACATCCCGCCAAAGTATGAGATCCGCGATTGGAATGAGATCACCTCATTTGTCGCAAAGGCACGGGCGGGGGAGTTCGTCACTATAAATAGTGATGGCACACCAGAGGCTTCTACCCTTCCATTCACGTGGTATCCGGGCACTCCCGATAAAGATGGCGTTGTCGCTGATCTTGGCCGGGTCACAACTCATATGGCGCGCAGCAACAATCAATGGCGCGAGATCGAAGATGGCGCACCTGCGCTCATCATCGTTCATGGATCCGGCGCGTATATCTCGCCAAATAGTTACCCCGAGACAGTCGGTACTGGCAAAGTTGTCGGGACGTGGGATTACCAAGTTGTGCACCTTCGTGGCACAGTCGAAGTTCTCCATGATGCCGAATCAATTATGGGGATCGTCAGCGACTTACAGCGTGATCATGAAGTCGATCGCGCCAACCCGTGGGATATCACCACCGCTGATCAGGATTTCATGCAAGAGCTGATTAGACATGTTGTTGGCTTCACAGTGAAGGTCACCAGCGTTGAAGCGAAATACAAGTTGGATCAGAAGAGCTCACTCCAGGATCGCACCGCAATCGTGAACGACTTG
>JBAXMU010000023.1:0-19126 GCA_037134155.1 Actinomycetes bacterium | reverse complement strand
CAGCGTGAATCTCAACGAGATCAAATCCTGCAGCAACCGCATTACGAGCGGCATCACCAAAAGATTTAACCAAGCCCTTCACTTCATCAGTGCTCAATTCGCGCGGCTCTGGGTATCCAGGAAATGCAATTGCAGATGGTGCAACGGTCTGCCAACCACCCTCTTCAGGAGTTGCGATCGAATGATCAGAACCAGGCAGAGCAGCGCCGCCCTTGCGACCAGCGTGTGCAAGTTGAACACCAATCTTCACATCTTGGGTATGTGCAAAATCCGTAATCTTCTTCCACGCACGCACTTGCTCATCGTTGTAGAGCCCAGGACAACCAATCGAGATGCGACCTTCTGGAACCACGCCTGTTGCTTCAGCGACGATCAATCCAGTCCCGCCCGTTGCAAATGCACCAAGGTGGGCCATATGCCAATCACCGACGATGCCATTAGGCGCTGAGTATTGACACATTGGGCTAACCCAGATGCGATTGGCGAATGTGGTCCCGCGCAAAGTGAGTGGATCAAAGAGATGTGGCATGGTTTAAGCGTTCTCAGTTTCTCTTGGGTTATTTCTCCTGAATACCGTCAGGAGTGTTATGGACGTTCTTAATATCCCCGCCCAGCTTTGAACCCTCGCCACTGCGATTGAGCGGCTTCTTCTCGCTTACGTGATCTGCGGGAACAGTTCCGAGCAAGCCCTTTTGGAAGTCTTCAAAGGCTTGAAGTACTTCGGCCTTGGTATTCATCACAAATGGGCCCATCCAGGCAACAGATTCACGGATCGGTTCGCCACCGAGAATGAGAACATCCATCTGCGGGCTACGTGACTCTTGAACGCTATCGGCTTGAATGACAAGAGTTCCACCATCAACCATCACCGCGAGTTGTCCCATCTGAACGGGCTGACGGTTCTCACCGACTGTGCCCTTACCGTTCAATGTATAAACAAGCGCGTTGTAATCTGGACGCCATGGCAGACGAAGCTGCGCACCCGGTGCGATAGTCGCGTGTACGAGAGTGATCGGTGTCTGCGTTGATCCAGGACCCTTATGTCCATCGACCTCACCGGCGATAACACGAATGAGTGAACCACCATCGGCGCTCGTGAGGAGTGAAACATCAGCGGCGCGCAGATCTTGATAGGCAGGCTTCGACCACTTCTTTGATGCAGGCAAATTTACCCACAACTGAAAACCATGGAAGAGACCACCTGACATCACGAGATGTTCTGGGGGAGTCTCGATATGCAAAATTCCAGCGCCAGCGGTCATCCACTGTGTATCGCCGTTAGAGATCGTTCCGCCACCGCCATGATTGTCGCGATGATCGAAGATGCCATCAATGATGTAAGTAACAGTTTCAAAACCGCGATGTGGGTGCCATGGAGTTCCTTTTGGCTCACCGGGTGCGTACTCAACTTCGCCCATCTGATCGAGATGAATAAATGGATCGAGGTCGGCTAGATCAACGCCAGCAAATGCGCGACGTACGGGAAAACCCTCGCCTTCGAAACCTTGAGGCGCCGTCGTCACAGACTTCACGCGTCGAACAGGCGAAGTTGGATTCGCAATGACGCGAGGTAGGACGGTTAGGTCACTGACGGTTACAGCAGGCATCGGACCCTCAATCGTTCGAAGTAGTTGAATCTTTAACTACTTTCCGAATCATAGAACGCATAAGTCGACTCCGCTATTCCAGGCACGCCAGCCAGCCCCTACTCACCGCCGGATCACTTTAAGCCGCCCGTTCACTCAGTTCTGATGGAAAAGGGCAAGCGCAGCGAGCCAAAGGGGGTTTGCCTCGAATCTATAACCCGTTAATTCACCCAGTTTTGAAGCAAAGGGTATTCCCATCGAGCCATCGACAGGCATAGCCTTCAGTTCGGAAGAAATGACGGAGGTTGCTGATGGAGAGCTTGGCAGTTACTGCAGTCATCGTTCTTCTCTTAGCGATCCTTGGTGGACCCGCAACTCTCTTACTCTCACGAGCAAGAATCCGAGGGCGTACCCTCTTCTTTCTTCACCGAATCTTTACAACGCTCTTGGGAATCTTCTCAATCCTCATGGGATTCACTTTGGTCATCGCGCATGTCTCAATCGTTGTTCGACTCCTTGGTGCAATGGGTCTGATCACCGGAGCACTCGGCATCACGCGGCTCTATCGCAGAAGGATCCGGCGCTAGTTGGTTGAGATAGACGCTCGAAACAAATGTACGAAGTAAAGGGAAGTACTAAAGCGCCTTGAGCGCCGAGACAACCTTCGTCAAAGAATCCTTCGCATCACCAAAGAGCAGAGTCGTCTTCGCATCGTAGAGAAGTTCATTCTCAATTCCCGCAAAACCTGGACGCATCGAACGCTTTAAGAAGATGACATTGCCCGCCTGTGAAACATCCAAGATTGGCATGCCATAGATCGGACATCCCGGAGTTGTCTTCGCAGCTGGGTTCACAACGTCATTTGCGCCGACAACGAGAACGACATCGGTCTGAGGGAAGGTTGGATTGACTTCTTCCATCTCAACAAGTTGCTCGTAAGGAACATTCGCTTCAGCAAGCAAGACGTTCATATGTCCTGGCATACGACCGGCAACGGGATGAATTCCGTAGGCAACATCGACGCCTTTACCCGAGAGCAGATCCGCTAATTCACGAACAGTGTGTTGTGCTTGCGCAACCGCCAAGCCAAAGCCAGGAACGATGACAACGCGCTGGGCGTAATTGAGGAGAATCGCGACATCATCAGCTGATCCAGATTTCACCGAACGAGTCTCAGCAGCTCCTGAACTCTCTTGTGGCTTTGCCGTGAATGCGCCAAAGAGCGTTCCAAAGAGGGATCGACCCATCGCCGCGGCCATCAAGCGAGTGAGAATCGTGCCTGATGCACCCACGAGGGTTCCGGCCACGATCAAGAGCGTCGCCTGAAGTACATAACCACTTGCCGCAACGGTGAGACCAGTAAAGGCATTGAGGAGCGAGATAACGATCGGTACATCTGCGCCACCAACCGGCAGCACGAAGAGAACACCGAAGGCGAGCGCTAGGGCGCCCATGATCAAGAGTGGGTTAGTGCCACCTGAGTTGATGACCCACCCTGCACTACCCAAGAGAGCAGCGAGCGTGCCAGCGATAACGAAGCGACCGCCAGGGAAGACAACAGGACGAGTCGTCATGATCTCTTGCAACTTCAAGAAGGTGATAACTGACCCTGAGAAGGAGACACAACCAACAACAACGGTAAAGACTGTCGCAATAATCTCGGCACTCGTTGCATCTTTACCAAGACGTAGATACTCAACAGTTGCTACGAGAGCAGCTGCGCCACCGCCGACACCATTGAAGAGTGCAACGAGTTGTGGCATCTGCGTCATCTGGATTCTGCGTGCAGCTGGTACGCCAACGAGAACGCCAAAGGCGATAGCTGCGAGGATCGCTAGCAAATTCTTATGCTGACCACCAGGTGCCCAGAAGACAAGAACGGTTCCGATCGTCGCGCCAATTGCGCCGATGATATTTCCGCGACGAGCAGATTTAGGGGAGGAGAGTCCTTTAAGTGCGAGGATGAAGCAGACCGCCGCAACAAGTCCAAGAAGGTCATAGAGGTTGCGATTCATTTACTTCGCCTCCCGCTTCTTCGCCTTGAACATTTCCAGCATTCGATCGGTCACCACGAAGCCTCCGACCATATTGATGGTGGCAAGAATGATTGCAAGAATCGAAAGGACGGTTGAGAGTGTGCTCGTCGCATTGCTCGCGACTGAGATTGCGCCGACCAAGATGATGCCGTGAATGGCGTTCGCGCCAGACATCAACGGGGTATGGAGAGTAGTAGAGACCTTAGCTACGACCTCAAAGCCGACGAAGACGGATAAGACGAAGATCGAGAGAAGTGCTAGACCATTGCTCATTTCTTCGCTCCTTCTGGTGTGCGGCGGGCGCCGTTAAATGTCAGGGTGGCCGAATCGATGATTTCATCGCTGAAATCAGGGATTACATCACCCGTTGGCTTGCCATCAACGCTCTTGGTCATAAGTAGTAAGAGGTTGACGACGTTTCGTGAGAAGAGCATCGAAGCGTGGAATGGGAGTTGGCTTGGAACATCTTTGCCGCCCCACATGCGAACGCCATTCGAGGTAACAACAATTTCGCCCGGCTTGGTGCCTTCAACATTGCCACCGGTCTCTGATGCCAGATCGACGACTACCGAACCTGGTGACATGGTTGCGATCATCTCGGCTGTGACCAGACGTGGTGCGGCGCGACCTGGGACGGCAGCGGTAGTGATTAAGACATCGGCTGCAGAAATATAAGGTGTAAGGAGTTCGCGTTGCTTTGCGGCACGATCTTCGGTCATCTCGCGGGCGTAACCACCAGCACCTTCAAGGGCTTCCAGTTCTAAGGTAATAAATTTCGCACCCATCGACTTCACTTCATCGGCTGAAGCGGGACGAACATCGTAAGCACTTACGACTGCACCTAACCGCTTTGCTGTGGCGATCGCTTGAAGACCGGCAACACCTGCTCCGAGAACAACAACCTTGGCAGGGGTAACGGTTCCGGCCGCGGTCATCAAGAGTGGGAAGAAGCGTGGTGAAAGTTCTGCGCCAACGAGTGCTGCTCGATACCCAGCACAGAGTGCTTGAGATGTGAGTGCATCCATTGATTGTGCGCGTGAAATTCTTGGAACCATCTCAAGGGAGATAGCTGTTACTCCGGCCGACGCTGCGGCATCAATAGATTCAACTGCCGTCGTAGGGGAGAGGAAGGAGATGGTGATTGCGCCCTTCTTTAAAGAGCTCATATGAGATGGATCGAGTGGTTGAACCGATGCAATGACGTCAGCGTCACCAATGACGCTTCCACTCTTCACGGTTGCACCAGCAGCCGAGTACTGATCATCTGAGAATCCAGATTCTGCACCCGCGCCTGATTCGATGATGACATCGAGGCCTGCTTTAGTTAATTTGCTGATGATGTCGGGCACGAGCGCTACACGCTTCTCGCCGGACCGGCTCTCTTTAGGAACAGCTACACGCATATCCGTACCGTAGCCCCACTACGGGTTAAATGTCAGCCGTTAATTGGCGCGAGTTCATGGAAACTACGCATGAATCTGGAAAGTGTGAGCGCCTTTTTGGCAACCATGCGAGCTTTGGCAACCCCAACCGCTGGATTAAGCGCGACCCTCTAATTCACCGCGAACCAAGTGATACATGATCGCCTGAATCGTGGTGCGACGGTGATAGGCCTCGCGCCAGATATGGGAGGCCGAGCCATCGATGACATCGGCAGTTACCTCTTCGCCGCGATGAGCGGGAAGACAGTGCATGAAGATTGCATCCTTCTCAGCCAAGCCCATCAAGTGGCTATTAACTTGGAATGGAGCAAGCGCGGCCAACTTCTCTGTTCGATCACTCTCGGGATCGCCCATCGACATCCAGACATCTGTATAGAGCACAGAGGATCCCTTAGCAGCGCTCTCTGGATCATGATCGACTTCAACAATTGCACCAGTGGTCTCCGCAATTTTGCGCGCGGTTGCGATCGCTTCGCTATCTGGCGCCCACTTACCTGTTGGAGTCGAAACGACAACGTGCGCACCAAGAATTGCACCCATCGCCAACCAGGCGTGCGCCATATTATTTCCGTCACCAACATAGGTGAACTTTCGACCAGCGATATCGCTTCCGAAAACTTCTCTGATTGTGGCCCAATCAGCAAGTAATTGGGTGGGATGATCAAGATCAGTGAGGCCATTGATGACTGGAATCGTTGCATGCTGACCGAGTTCATCAACATCGCTCTGCGCAAAGGTGCGAATTAAGAGTGCCGAACAGAAACCACTGATGACTTTTGCAGTATCTGCGATCGTCTCGCCACGACCAATTTGAAGATCATCACCACGAAGAAAGATTGGAGTTCCGCCCAGGTGAGCAACGGCGGTCTCAGAGGCTAATCGTGTGCGCGTTGATGGCTTCGTCATATAGATCGCAACGGTTCGGTTAGCGAGGGCATCTCTAGAGCGAAGTGGATTCTTAGCGAAATCCGCTGCGGTGTCGAGGAGTAAATCGACATCGGCGCGACTTAAGTGCGCAGTGCGTAGGAGATCCTTCATTAGAGAATCTTAGGCGATAGAATCGGGGAATGCGCATGGGTTTATTCGATCGACCTGGGCTGCTCACGCGGGGTGTTACCGACGAGCAGACCGAGGAGTCAACCCAACCGCTCTCGACCGACGATGGTGATCACGAGCGATTCTCACATTATGTCCGCAAGGAGAAGATCGTTGAGTCGGCGGTCACCGGCAAGCCGGTCCGTGCACTCTGCGGCAAGAAGTGGGTCCCGAACCGCGACCCCGAGAAGTTTCCGATCTGCCCAACCTGTAAAGAGATCTACGCAACCCTGAAGAAGGAGTAGCTCGCGTGGTGAAACTCCAGCGAGGCTTTCGTGCTGCGCTCGTATCTATTCTTCTTATCGCGCCATTTCTTGGAAGTGCATTACTGCAGAACGCCCGCGCAGATAATCCGCCTCGGAAGATCCTCTCCGGCTGGATTCCTTACTATTCCATCAAGACCTCCTTGCCTGCAGCCTTAGCGAATCCAGATCTCATTAGCGAGGTAACCCCATTTTGGTACACGCTCAAAGATGCGAAGACGATTCAAGATAATTACACGCCTGCGAATCCAAATCTGCCGATTGCAGGGACGATTGCTCAACTTCAGAACGCTGGTTATCTCGTTCTTCCAACCATTACAGATGGCACGGCAACTGATCCCAGGACCGGCAAGAGCGTTCAACTCTCACTCTCCAACATGTTGGCTAATCCCAGCACGGAGAGTTCGATCATCAATGCGATTCTTACTCTCGTCGCCACGAATAAATATGATGGCATCGATTTAGATTGGGAGAGCTTTGCTTACGTCGATCCCATCTCAACGTGGAGCACAACACAGGGTCGCTGGGTTGCCTTCATCCAAGATCTAGCAACTGCTCTTCACGCTCAAGGTAAATTGCTCTCGGTCACAACGCCACCACTCTTTGATCCGGCCAGCGGAAAGAAGGGGTACTACTTATATGCGTGGTCACAGATTGGTAGCGTGATTGATCGCTTGCGCATCATGGCCTACGACTACTCAACCTCCACACCAGGTCCTATTGGACCAATCACCTGGACAGAGGATGCTGTGAAGTATGCAGTCTCAGTGATGCCCGCATCAAAGGTCTATGTGGGGATTCCTGGTTATGGTCGGGATTGGGTCACGAAAGTCGTCGGAACATGTCCATCATTGCCTATTAATTATCTGAAGTCAGTTTCAACAACTGCGTCGGCAGCGACCGTGGTGATGCGCGATGCAGCAAATCTCGCCCTGACCTATGGCGCAGCCCCTACCTACATTGCAAAATATGGCGAAAGTAATTTCACCTATCAAAAGGTCTATAACGGAACAACCGCTGATGGCACGTTAACTACCTGCACCGCTACTCGATCAGTGTGGTATCAAGACCCACAAGGGTTTGCATTGCGCGCTGGTCTTGTGGCGAAGTACCACCTTGGTGGATTGGCCGAATGGACCATGGGAATGGAAGATCCCAATGCGATTTCAGCGATTCGCGCTGTCGCAGTCGCTATCGCCCCCGATCCAGTCGTTGCCAATCTGCAAGCAAATACCAATGTCGCCATGGTTGGTGATGTCCTCACCATCAAGAGTTCGGTGACTAAGAAGGACACAACTGCTTTCGGCGGCATTCCGGTTCAGATTGAGACGAAGACCGCAACGAGTGATTGGTCGGTGCTCTCCGCCCCTACTCTCTCCAAAGTTTCGGCAACGGATGGCACGCTCTCTATAGCTCTCGTTGTTGGCGAAAATACTCAATTACGATTGCGCAGTGCTGGATCGTGGGATCGACTTGAAGGCCTGTCACAGCTAGTCAGCATTAACGTTGCGCGCGCTATCTCGTGGAATCCACCGACCTCGATGCGAGCGGGCATCTCCTACACAATTAGTGGACAGGTCCAGCCAAGTGGAGCCGGAATCACCGTCCAGCTTGATGATGGAGTGGGTGGGAATATGAAGAACTTGCCTCGCACGCAGACGGCGGCAGACGGGAGTTTTTCGCTGACGCTGAGCGCTCTAACTCGTGGCGTGCACTCTTACCGAATCGTGATTCCGGCCGATTCAAAGTTCACCGCTTCGTCAACTGACTTTGTTAAGGTACTCGTGCGATGAGTGAAGAGAAGAGCGATTCAGGTTTCGGTGGCGTCGATACGCTCACCGATATCGATGCTGCGCTCCATGAACTCCTTGATCGCCCATGGACCTGCATCGTCTGGGATGACCCAGTGAACCTCATGAGCTACGTGGTCTTCGTCTTCAAAAAGATCTTTGGTTTCTCGCAAGAGCGCGCACACGAGCTCATGCTCCTGGTTCACAATGAAGGCCGTGCTGTTGTTGCCAGCGGAAGTCGCGAAGAGATGGAACGTTATGTTCAGACTCTGCACGAACATGGCCTCTGGGCAACCCTCCAGCGCGATGACAAGATCTGAGAAGGCATGTCTAACTTCGAACGTACTGGTGATCTCTTCTCACTCGACCTCACGATCGATGAAGCTCATATCCTCATCAACCTAGTTGAGCAACTCCTCGAACTCTTAGGCGAGGGAGACTTCTTCCATCATTACGATGCAGATGATCCATTTGCAGCCTTGATGTCGATGCAACAAGAAGTGGTGACGCCAGAAGATCCCGTCTTGATGCGGTTATTGCCAAATGCTTATGCGGATCCAGATGCTGCAAGTGACTTTCGCCGCTTTACCGAATCATCGATTCGATCTACCAAACAACGAATTCTGCGCGAAGTGCGTGCTCATCTGGCGATTCTCGTCGATGATGAGAAGTCAGGAACCGTCCCTGATTTAGATGCTGATACCTGGTTGGTTGCGCTCAACGATCTCCGCTTGGCGTTAAGCGTTCGCCTTGAGATCAATGAAGATAGTTTTGAGCTCTTCGAATCCTTGCCTGATGAAGACCCACAGAAATCTATCTACGCCGTCTATTACTGGCTCGGCTGGCTACAGGAGAACCTGCTCAACTTGCTCTAAACTAGCCAGATGAACAGCGCGCCGATCGGGATATTTGATTCTGGCGTTGGCGGGCTGACAGTTGCACGGGCGATCATCGATCAACTACCGAATGAATCAATTCTTTATTTGGGGGATAGCGCTCGCGGACCATACGGTCCTCGCCCCTTAGCCGAGGTTCGAAGCTTCGCCTTGGAGTGCCTCGATCAACTCGTTGCTGCTGGAGCGAAGGCCTTAGTAATCGCCTGCAACACGGCAAGTGCGGCAATGCTCCGCGATGCCCGTGAACGTTATGAAATTCCCGTGATTGAAGTGATCCAACCTGCAGCTCGTCGCGCAGTATCAGCAACTCGCTCAGGTCGGGTTGGCGTCATTGGCACGCAAGCGACTATTGATTCTGGTGCTTACTTAGATGCCTTCACTGCTGCACCTCAGTTAGAGATCACCGCCATCGCCTGCCCGCAGTTTGTTGAATTTGTTGAGCGTGGTGAGACCTCTGGTGCGGCGATCACTGCCATCGCACAAGAATATCTTCGTCCACTCCTTGATGAAGGCGTCGATACCCTCGTCCTTGGTTGCACGCACTATCCACTTCTCACTGGTGTGATCTCATACGTCATGGGTGATTACGTCACCTTGGTTTCAAGTGCTGAAGAGACTGCGAAGGATCTCTACCGCACTCTCGTTGAACATAATCTGCTCAACGATGAAGGCCACCCGACTTACCGCTTCATCTCAACCGGAGATGCTCACGCCTTTTCACAATTAGCGCGACGCTTCTTGGGCCCTGAAGTGACCTCAGTCGAGAACAAGCTTTAACCACACCTACTAATGAAGAGAGCAACAAGTGAGTAAACGTTCCGATGGTCGTACTGCAGATCAACTTCGACCAATCTCATTCCAGCGTAATTGGCTGAAGAATGCTGAAGGCTCTGTCCTTGTTGAATTTGGAAATACCCGCGTGCTCTGTGTCGCATCTTTCACACCTGGTGTGCCGCGTTGGCTCACTGGTAAGGGGACTGGCTGGGTGACATCAGAATATGCAATGTTGCCTCGCGCTACACACACTCGTTCAGATCGCGAGAGCGTTAAAGGAAAACTTGGTGGCCGCACTCAAGAGATCTCTCGACTCGTCGGTCGATCACTTCGCGCCGTCGTTGATACACATGCATTGGGCGAGAACACGATCGTCATCGACTGTGATGTTCTTCAGGCTGACGGTGGCACGCGAACAGCAGCGATCACTGGCGCATACGTTGCTCTTGCTGATGCGATCACCTGGGCAAAGGGCGCTGGCCACATACTCGCCGATCGCCAACCACTTCGCCAATCAGTAGCAGCTGTCAGCGTTGGCATCATCAAGGGCGTTCCGATGCTCGATCTTTGCTATGTAGAAGATGTGGATGCAGATACCGATATGAATATTGTCTGCACAGGTGATGGCAACTTTGTCGAGGTGCAAGGAACCGCAGAGGGCGTCCCGTTTGATCGCGCACTGCTTAACCAACTTCTCGATCTTGGCGTTGCAGGATGTAAAGAACTCACCGCCCTTCAGGCCGCTGCACTCGCTGGTTAAGAATTCGATGAAGCAGGTAGTTTTGGCGACGAAGAATCGTGGCAAGATCGCAGAGTTTGAACGACTACTTCACGAGTTAGCTGACGATATCCAGGTCCTTGGCCTGACTGATTTTCCCGATATGCCCGATGTGGAAGAGACTGGGGCAACGCTCACCGAGAATGCTCTCTTAAAGTCTCGCGCAGTTGCAGAGTTCAGCGGGTTGCCAGCGCTTGCTGATGACAGTGGCCTCTTCGTCGATGCGCTCGGCGGCGATCCAGGAGTCTTCTCCGCTCGATGGGCGGGGGAGCATGGCAACGATGCCGCAAATACCGCGAAAGTCCTCGCGCAGATGGCCGAGCTCGCAGCAGCGAACCCAGATCTCGATCGCTCGGCCTCATTTCGCTGTGTCATTGCGCTCTCTTTTCCATCCGGCCATGCCAAAGCGGGCGAGGATCTGATCGAGCTTGGTGAGATGCCTGGGCGATTGATCGAAGAGGTTCGAGGCGCAGAGGGCTTCGGCTACGACCCGATCTTTATCCCCGAAGGGCTTGCCCTGACATCGGCGGAAATCGACGCTGCCGAGAAGGATCGAATTAGCCATCGAGGCCGCGCCATGCGAAGGATTGCCCCTATTTTGGTCGACCTTCTCTAGTATTCTTAAGCATCGGAAAAGTAATCTTTCCCAACCGCTAAACCAACCGCTAGATCGAGGAGTCCAACCGTGGCAGTTAAGAAGAGCGCTAAGAAGGTAGCCAAGAAGGCACCTGCTAAGAAGCCAGCGAAGAAAGTTGCTGCAAAGCGCGTTGCCAAGAAGGCAGCGGTAAAGAAGGTAGCCAAGAAGGCACCTGCAAAGAAAGCTCCTGCTAAAAAAGTAGCAGCGAAGAAGGCTCCTGCTAAAAAGGCTCCTGCTAAAAAGGCTCCTGCTAAAAAGGCAGCGAAGAAAGCTCCTGCTAAAAAAGCTCCAGCGAAGAAGGTAGCGAAGAAGTCTGCCGCACCTAAGCGCATCACAGCGCAAGCTGCGACTCCAGCTCGTACAGTTGCTGCGATCTCAACAACGCCTGCTGCGAAGGCAGCACCAGTTGCTACTCCTGCTGCAACCTCTGCAAAGAGCACAACGTCTGCAAATGGTTCTTCATCCCGAGTCGTCGTCACTGTTATTGCCGGTATCGCACTTCTCGCAGTGATCGTGATTTCTCGCAGCCACACAACATCAACGAAACCTTCTGATGCAGCAAGTGCAACCCCCACTGCGAGTGCAAGTGCCTCAATGAGCGCATCAGCATCTGCATCTGAGAGCGCTTCACCTGCAACTCCAACAGCTGCAGATGGAACCCATGCTGCACCTACTGCAATCGTGGCTCACTACACCTCAACTGGTGCAACGATCTTCTGGCAGCCAGAAGCTGGCGCAACAGGAATCACAAACTACAACGTTGAAATCGCATCAAATGGTGGCGAATGGAAGTTGATCTCAACTGTCCCAGATTCACAGCTCTCACTCGGTGTCACAAAGGGTGCGACTGATGGTTGGAGCTCATTCCGAGTATCAGCTGTCTACTCTGATGGAACTGTTGTTGCGGGTAAGGTCTTTGGTCTTCCAGGTCAATATTCCTAGGTAGTGCTGCATCTACTGTTTCGGTAGATGCTCGAGAATTGCCGCAACGTAGACGCTACTTCCTGGATCGACGAGATGAACGCCATCTGGTGCGAAGAATTCAGGGTGTCCGCGAGAGATCTCTGCCCAATCGACCAAGACGACATTTGGGTAGTTCGCAGCCACTCGAGCGATGATTAGATCATTATCTGGCGCCCAGGGGCGAGGTACTGCGGTATTTACAAGGATCACCTTCGGTTGGTTCTTGAGAAGATCGAGCAGAGTGCGCACTGACTCTTCAGTGAGATGATTGTTATTTCCTAGATCCAAGATCGTGGTGCTGTGCGGAACTTGCGCTTGGTCTTCTTTTACGACGCTAATGAGCTCATCGATCTGACGGCCAACACGAGCATTGATGAGAGCGATGGGGAAGTGCGTTGCGAGCTTCTCGTGAATTCCTAAAATTACCGAGTCGCCAGTAACCCAGAGACCAGGTACTCCAGGTGTCGCCGGAGCATGCGTAGTAAAGGATGTTGTGACCTTTGTGCGTGCGATATTGGCACCATGATCAACGCGGTAATAAGCAGCCCATGAAGCACTTGTCGTCGCCAGAAGAACTGCAATCACGCTTCCAGCAAGTAGCGCTTGCGCACGGTGCCTGACCTTGGGCGTGCGATATTTCAATCCACGTAACCAATTTCCAAAGAGCCCACGTCGAATCGGAATCTCAACCCATCGAAGTGAAATATCGGCAAGAGCTAAAACAATGAGGATTCGCGCGATATTGATCGCCCAGATCGCACCGGCGAGATCAATACTTGGGCGAGTAATTTGGAAGATCACCCAGTGCCACAAGTAAATACCGTATGAGCGTTCACCGATCCACAGCAATGGTCGAGAACTCATGAGTGGCGCAAAGCGAGAAGCCGGATGCACAAGCGAAGTGATAATCGCACAGCCGAGTGCGCCTGCAAGTGGGAAGGCGATTCGATAGAGAGTTGGGTTAGTCTCGTCAATAAAGAGGAATGCACTGAGCAATCCAATGAGTCCTATAACGCCGATGCCATCAATGAAATCTTGCGCGCGCTGGGAGATGACTGATGAGAGGTTCTGCGGAATCCAACTGACGGCGAGAGCAGCGCCCAAGAAGAGTCCGACGCTGTGCGTATCGGTTCCGAAGTAGATATGGCTGATCTTGTTCGCGGAAGAGGAGGCATCGACCGCCATCGAGAAGATGAAGAGAGCAGTTCCCGAGCTTAGGGCGATAAAGAGTGCGACTTTGGCGAGATTCTTCTTCCCGAAGTAACGAAGTGCAAAGATCAGAATGAGCGGCCAGATGAGATAGAACTGGAATTCAACACCGAGGGACCACGTATGTTGAAGAAGGGGAGGTCGACCCACCGTTTCGAAGTAGTTTCGATGTTCGGCCACCAAGTGCCAGTTATTACTTCCAGTCAGAACGTAGGGGAGATCCTTGAGGAAGCGACTGATCGCCTCAGGGGCGAAGAGCGCGATGATAAAGATAGAGCCCACCATCATGAAGAGCAGTGCCGGATACAAGCGCCTGAATCGAGCGAGGAAGAACTCTCGTAGATCGAGCGCGCTTGATCGCTGAATTGAATCGAGGATTAACCGAGTGATGACATAGCCACTGATTACAAAGAAGAGGTCCACGCCGAGGAATCCACCGGGAATCCAATTCACCCCTAAGTGATAGAGCAGTACTGCAAAGACGGCGAGAGCGCGTAAGCCATCGATTGATGCGATGTACTTAGGACTCTTCTTAGAGTTCCGAGCGGACATTTACTTGCGAGTGCTCTTCTTTGCTGCCTTCTTCGCTACTTTCTTTGCTGCAGGCTTGGATCCGCGAGTTGTTGTCGCGCGGCTAGCTCGCTTTGCCGGTGCTTTCTTAGCTGCTTTCTTAACTGGCTTCTTCTTAGCTTGCGGGGTCGCATCAGAGACGCTCGAAGTAACTTTGGACGGAGTGAACTCCTTAGACGTTGGCGTATTCTCGTTATCGAGGTTCTCTTGAACATCATCGATGTGAGCGGTGAGCTTCTCGAAGGCATGCGCTAGGCGCTGCTTAGATTGATCAATCGCCTGTTGTGCGGCAGCAAGAGATTGTGTCTGGATCTTGTAGAGACGCTCGGATTCAGCAACGGCAGAGACCAACCAGTCGCGGTAGTCGGCAATTTTGGACTTTGCCTCTTCAATCAGGGTATCTGCTTCACTCTTTGCGGTAGAGGTAATGCTCTGTGCTTCACGCTTCTTAGCGGAGAGGAGAGCCTCTACTTCAGCAGCCGTCGCTTTGCGTAGGGTTTCGACTTCGCGCTTAGCCGCATCCGAGAGTGCTTGCGCTGCACGCTGTGCAGTGGATTTGAACTCATTACCCTCTGATTCGGCGGTAGCTAAATACTTACGTCCACGAGCTTCCGCAGCAGCGAGAATTGATTTCGCCTTCGATTCGGCGCTTGCGATGGCATCGTTGGCAGCGGCAGAGCTCTCCGAGAGTAATTTCGCTGCGGTACTTGATGCGCTCTTCTCACGCTGTTGTGCGGTCTTCACGAGATTCATCGCGGTTTCAGTTGCGAGAATCTCAAACTCTTCACGAGTTAATGAGGTAATGTCTTTGCGAGATCGCAGATCAGCGACTTGGGCTTCGAGTTCACGAATACGATCAAGTGCATTAGGTGTTGGCGTGACTGAAGGCGTAGGTGATCCAGGAGTTGTGGATGTACCACCTGAGCTTGGTGAACCAAGTGTTCCGTTTGACTGTGAGCTCTCGCTCTTAAAACCGACCCACGAGAGAAAACCTTTTTGAGCCATGAGTTACCTCAATCCCATCTGCGCTTTGAGATAGCGATTCTATGGCAGGCAGAGAGAGTCGGGTAGTCGGGCCTAAAAAGGGGAACCTTCTTAGGCGCTAAAGCCCATCAGGTGCTCAATCGCCAATTGATCGAGGAGTTCATAGCCAGATCCACGAAGCGCCGCGCTCTCAACATCGAAACTTGGATCTTCTAGGTCGCGCCAGCTCTCCCCGGCCTCAAGGGCAGGGACGGCGAGCTGATCAAGACGGGCTGCCTTCATCGCATCGATCACACGTGGATCTGCGCGGAATGCGGTTGCGCGCTCGCGGAGTGCGAGGTAGGTGCGCATATTGTTCGATGCTGATTGCCAGACGCCGGCATCATCTTCGTTACGCATTGGCTTGTAATCGAAGTGCTTAGGTCCCTGGTAGTTATTGCGCTCAAGGAGATCGACGAGGAAGAAGGCGCTCTTGAGATCGCCATGCCCGAAGACCAAATCTTGGTCGAACTTTGGACCATGCTGACCATTGAGATCGATATGGAAGAGCTTTCCTTGGAAGAGGGCTTGTGCGATTCCGTGGACGAAGTTGAGGCCGGCCATCTGCTCGTGACCAACTTCTGGATTGAGGCCGACCATCTCGGGATGATCAAGAGTCTGAATAAAGCCAAGTGCGTGACCGATAGTAGGAAGATAGATATCGCCACGAGGCTCGTTCGGCTTTGGTTCGATAGCAAACTTCAGGTTGTAACCCTGATCGATGACATATTGACCCAAGATATTGAAACCTTCACGGTAGCGCTCGAGTGCAGTAATGGGATCTTTACCTGCATCTGTCTCCGCACCTTCACGGCCGCCCCAGCAGACATAGATCTCTGCGCCAAGGTCGACTGCGAGATCAATATTGCGCATCACCTTGCGAAGTGCATAACGACGGATGTCGCGATCATTAGATGTGAGTGCACCATCTTTGAAGACAGGGTGCGAGAAGAGATTTGTTGTTGCCATCGGCACCTTCATGCCGGTCTCAGCAAGAGCCTTCTTAAAGCGAGCGATCTGCGCATCACGATCGGCATCATTGGCACCGAAGGGAATGAGATCGTCATCGTGGAAGGTCACGCCATACGCACCACGCTTGGCAAGTTCGTTAACTGTCCGCACTGGATCAATAGGTCCGCGAGTGGCTGAGCCGAATGGATCTGCTGCCTGCCAGCCAACGGTCCAAAGGCCGAAGGTAAATTTGTCGGAGGGCTTTGGCGTTAGCTCTGCTGAAGTAGTCATGCTCCTATTCTCTATCTATTTGGCTCGGTTTGGAAGAGTGGGGCTGATCACCTAAACTGAGATCACTAAGGAGTCGATCGCTATTGGTTCGCTTAGTCGCTCGCGGGAGTGGTGAAATGGCAGACACGCAGGTCTTAGGAACCTGTGCTTCGGCGTGTGGGTTCAAGTCCCACCTTCCGCACAAGCAAGAGGGCTAACCGAATTCGGTTAGCCCTCTTCTGTTGCTAGAGATTTGGAATGGAACTCCGAGAGTTAGTTTCCGCCACCCTTACGAGAGAGCGCATCGACACCGGCTGAGACGAGAAGTACTAATCCAGTCACGATGTACTTGATACCGGCTGCATATCCGAGAAGTCCCATGCCATTATCAATAACAGCAACGACTAATCCACCCAGGATTGCATCGCGCATCTTGCCCTTGCCGCCAAAGAGGGAAGTTCCACCAATAACTGCCGCTCCTACTGCGTAAAGGAGGGTTGCATTTCCGCCTGTAGTAGGTGAGACCGAGTTTGCACGCGAGACAAAGATAAGACCGGCAATCGCAGCGAGTGTTGAGCAGATGACAAATGACATCAATCGAACACGCTTGACGTTGATACCTGAACGACGAGCTGCTTCTGCGTTGCCGCCCACGGCATAGAGGTGGCGACCAAAGGAGGTTCGGCCCAAGAAGAAGGTACCGACAACCAAAATCACAAGGATCAAGATGACGACTTCAGGAATTCCTTTAAGTGAGACCAGCTCTACATTGTTCGAACGCTCCAAATTGAGCGAGTAGACCGCTGCGGCACAGATTGCAAGCAGGCCAATCGTTTTGATCCACCAAAGAGAAGCAAGTTCAGTCTTTAGTCCAGCCTTACGACGAACTGCCATCTTGCGAAGGCCAGAGAGAACATAAAGGCCGCCGACTGCTAAGAAGAAGACCCAGCTCAAGAGCGGAGTGAGATTGCTATTTTCAATCGCGACAACGGTCTTATCTGTGATTGGAATTGTTCCGCCCTCACCCGCAAGCAAGAGGAGAATTCCTTGGAAGGCCAAGAACATCGCCAGCGTGACCACGAACGACGGCACGCCTAGGTAGGAGACGAGCCAACCGATAACGAGCCCCATGACGATACCTGCAACGATTGAGACTGCGAGTGCAGGTGCCCAATTCCAGTGATGGTTTGTTACGAGGATGACGAGAATTGCGCCCGAAACACCTGCGGAGTAACCAGCAGAGAGGTCGATTTCGCCTAATAGAAGGACAAAGATCAAACCCATCGCAACGACGATTACGCCTGCTGCTTGAGTGATGAGGTTGGCGAAATTGCCTGGAGTTAGGAAGAAGGAGCTCATTCCGGTGAAGACAGCACAGAGTGCGATGAGACCAAGAACCGCAGGGAGCGAGCCGATATCTCCAGATTTAATGCGAGACCAATAATCGGTCATCGCAGTCTTGAGGGTAGGAGCGACTGGAGTTGAAGTATCAGTACTCATTATTTGTTAGCCCCCGTTGCTGTGACTCCTGCAGATTTTCCAGTAGTAATAAGTTCGATTACTTGATTTGTAGAAACTTCGCTCAGCTTGACCTGGGCAGCCATGGTGCCGAGGTAGAGAGCGGCAATGTTGTCAGCAACTTCGAAGACATCGGTGAGGTTGTGAGAGATCAGGACTACCGCGATACCGGCATCGGCCAATCGACGAACTAAGTGAAGGACTTGTTCGGTCTGTGATACGCCGAGCGCAGCGGTTGGCTCATCGAGGATAACCACCTTGTTGTTCCAGAGAACAGCGCGAGCGATAGCAACTGTCTGACGCTGGCCACCGGAAAGTGAAGAGACGGTCTGCCGAATTGATTTAACAGTTCGAACGCTCAAGCCATCTAGCGTTTGGCGAGCGAGTTGCTCCATAGTTGCTTCATCAAGGGTCATGCCCTTTTTCTTCTCGCGACCTAAGAACATGTTATGAACAATGTCGAGGTTGTCGCAGAGCGCCAGATCTTGATACACAACTTCAATACCGAGTGCAGTCGCATCACGCGGACCACCGACAGAGACAGGCTTACCTTCAAAGAGGTACTCACCACTCTCAGGTGTGTAGATGCCTGCGATGCATTTAATAAGGGTCGATTTTCCGGCACCGTTATCGCCGACGAGCGCGGTGACTTGACCAGGATAGATATCGAGATCTACTCCTCGAAGCACATGGACCGCACCGAAAGATTTATTGATATTGCGAAGTGAAAGAATCGGCTCAGACACCGTGACCCCTATCGATTGAGTGTTCGCACTTTACTTGATTTCATGAAATGAAAAAACCCACCTAACCGAGATTAGGTGGGTTTTTTCTTAAGGTTTTAAACCCTTATAACTTCCTTTTTGAGGTAGTTATTAGAGACCTGCTGCCTTACAGACTGCCTCAGTTGCAATTGCGCAAACCTTGGCACGTGTTGTGAAGCCATCAGCGATGACAACCTTGACGTTAGCCTTTGTGATTCCGACTGGTACGAGAAGTACTGAAGGAACGTTGACTGTGCCATTGTTGACTGAACCCTTAGCAGCTGTTGCCTTCTCGCCCTTGAAGAGTGAGACTGCGAGAGCGGCTGTTGCATTTGCTTCAGCCTTGATCGCCTTGTAGACGGTGTTTGAGAGATCGCCTGTGAGGATCGCTGCAAGACCAGCATCAGATGCATCCTGACCAGATACGCAGACCTTACCGTTGAGCATGTTCTTCTTGAGAACTGCTACAGCTGCAAGTCCAAGACCTTCGTTAGCTGATACAACTGCATCAAGCTTTCCGCCAGCCTTTGTGAGCATCTGCTCGAAGATTGTTCCACCCTG
>JBAXMU010000022.1:0-19346 GCA_037134155.1 Actinomycetes bacterium | reverse complement strand
CCTGGATTTAAGGGCGCAAAGCCGTATCACCAGGCCCATGAGCGCGGCGTAAAGATTATTGGTGCCACCTCCCACTTCGTCACTCCGCACCTCGACGAAGGTCCGATTATCAGTCAAGATGTTGCACACGTCACCCACTCTGCCTCACCTGAAGATTTGATTGCCATCGGCCGCGATATCGAGCGCCGCGTGCTCTCTCAGGCCGTCAAACTCTTCGCACAAGACCGAATCTTTATCGTGGGATCAAGGACCGTCGTCTTTCAGTAATCAACCCGGACTAGTTTGCGGCTTGCAGTGCACTTTGCAGGAGACTGATATCTATCTTTGAGTCATACAAGTACTTCCAATACAAGTCAGCTAAACCTTCAAACTCGGTGAGTGTTCTGCCGAAGGCAACGTTAAAGGCACTCTCGTAATCGCTACCGGTTGTGAATCCCGAGAACCAGCGCGTAGTTGCATCCCAACCATAGAGTGCCACCATCAGCTGAGTAGCAACGAACCCCTTGTTATAGTCGCAATTCACTTGGCCTAGATTCGACTTCAATTCAGGCCGCATCTGAACGAGAGAAATAGTCGCGCACTCTGGACTTAAATAAGCTTTGCTAAAGGCGCCAGCCATACTCTTACTCTTAAAAACGCCTGCAATAAAGGCATTCACGCTCTGCCCGCCTTGCATATACCAATCGGGGATCCTCAAATCATCCATGCTGAGTGTCGAAGTTCGAGGGTTATCGTGAATCGCATTGACTTGAATCATCCCACCTATCTCCTGAGCGATCAGGTCAGGATCCGGTCCGGTCGCAGAAGGGTTTGGCCGAATGACGACCACCGGATGCCCATCGCAATACGACGCACCACCTAGTAGGCGTTCATTGAGATGAGGTTGTGGGCTCCACATGGTGACGAGCCGCTGAACGAAGTTCATACAAGAGCTGCTCACATCCACCGATGAAGGAGTCCACTTCAGTACATCTCCCACGACTATCAATGCCTTGCCATCCCATCGGAACAACTTTGGAAATGCGCTAAAGAGGTCATTGTTTTGCTCTTCAAGTGCGGCTTTATAGCTCGAGGAAACATTTGGCGAAATCACCCAGTTAATTAATCCGGGGTTTACTTGTGGGCTAACCGATCCAAGCGAAGTAAGCCGCTGGCTGATTTTTTGCAGGACCGGATCTACAGGACGCTGCGGAGTGCTGGTCGGAAGAAGGCCGTTGTAAACGGTTGTAGGAATGCATGGACCGCCAGATTTAAAAACTTTCGTTTTCTCAAGAGAGATGTTGAAAACGATGCTCTGAATATCGGCAGTTGGCACCTGTACCGAAAAAGAGATTTTTTGGGGGCCCTCGACACCTTTTATAGAAATAAAGGATTGCTTGTAGGTCTTGGTGCCCTTAAAAACCAATAATGAAAGGATAGTGAAGATTCCTTTCACATTCCTTAACTCCATCGATGTGAAATTTGCCGTTGTGTAGGTCTTCTCTCTCTTTATTGACGACGGAGCGAGTTCGAGCTCAGCGAATTTGCTATCACTTATCGGTCCAACTGCCCCAGTATTTGGTTTTATGCATGTCCAATGCTGATTTAGAAGCGCGCCGGTGCCGAGGGTTGCGCTCGACGCAATTTGAGATTGAAGCGAGGTGGCAAGGACACTTGCTAACAAAAGTGCGGAGAAGCGCTTCACCATCCAAGAATTCTCTCCCACATTCGATTGCTTTACTAGGCTTGAGCCTCAAAGCAACAAGAGCGTGACCAGTTAAAACTGAGGGTGATCCCTGCTCAGCATTGCACTTACTTCTATAGCCGCCTTATCAATCTCACCCATCGCGTATTCTGCGAATCTTCCAAATGGCGCCTGTCCGCAACTGGGCAAGGTAACAACGATTGCAGGGGCTTCCTACACCTGCACAAAAAGTGGCAAGAAGCAGATTTGGGCAAAGACTCCTGCAAAGCCAGTCGCAACCCTTCCCACAGATGATTCAAAGCTCGAAGCAATCTTTAACAATCTCAAGCCAAAAATGGATGCTGCGAATCCAACCTTTGATTACTCGTTAAATGTCGATCCATTGCTCAAAGATTCTCAATGGACAAAAGACAGTATTGCCAGCATCAATTCTGCAAAAAAGTTGTTAACGGTTCTCGGAGTAACTCCCCCTAAGAAATTGCAAATCTACTTAACCTGGGGCCCTGAATATGCAGCGCCATTTCTTCCTGATTATTGCCAAGCAGGGAATAGCGGTGGAGCTTATTGTGGCCAGACCGGAAAGATCGTCTCTAATATCAAATGGTTTATTAATAGCTGGGGCTACGGCGAAGTTGAGAAGCCGTATAAGTCTGAGATGGATAAATTCATTGTGGCCGCGAATGTGCCCCATGAAATTGGGCACTTTGGCCAGGATGCAACCGCCAGCTCGGCAGATAATCCCGATTACTGGAAGTATCAACCAGCTTGGTTCCGCGAAGGCGGAGCTGAATACTTTAAATTTCTCGCCTACGCCTATGACAACAAGGTGACATACAAGCACCTTCACGATCTCTACCTTGCAAGTGGCGTTGAGCGCTGCCTCAATGTACCTCTCGTCAATGAATCACCGGATGGTTGCGAATATACAAAGGGGTTCTTTGCCATTGAGTACTTAGTGCTCAAGACTGGCAACCCAAATGCGATCTTTGCCCTAGATAAGACTGCAGGAAGCGATACCGCATCAATCTTCAAGAGCACCTATGGATTCACCTTGGCAGATTTCGCCAAGGAAGCAGATGCCTACTTTGCAAAGGTAGTTGCGTCTAAGGGGAAGTAATTTGGCGAAGCGTTGGGTACTTTGCGGAGCGTCCATCACCGGATGATCGACCACGTACTCTGCGCCAGATCCATGGCAAGACGAAGATAAAGATCCAGTGCACATTTTCGATCAACTTTCGCAAGCGACTCTTCTTCTTTGCAGGTGGTAGAGGAATTCGCCATGCGGCATCAAACGGATATCCCAACATTTCCAACACTGCTTGCGCTAACCGCCAATGACCTTCGGCGTTGAGATGGAGTCGATCAACAGCGAGGAATCTGCGATCTGAGAGCCACGGAGATTTTTGCGCTTCGGCCAGAATCGCACCGAATTCTTGAGCGACTGTACGGACATTTTTATTGAAGGCTGAGAAGCGCTCAACCCAGAGGTCGGCTGTCTTGCCCTTGCCATCTACGGTTTCGATAACTGTAAAGACGACCACAGTTGCACCCGTGGCGGCGAGAGCCTTCACTGCTTCTCGATATTCCTTAAAGGCTACATCTGATTGATATTTTGGTCGTAGTACATCGTTTGCGCCAGCGTGAAAAGAAACCAGTGTTTCCTTGCCGGAAATCATTGGGATAGCCGTTGGAATTTGGTCTGTAATCACTTGATGGAGAAGCTTCCCCCGCACAGCGAGATTTGCATATTCAAAGCCGTCTTGCCCGCCTTGATTGGCGGCCAATACATCTGCAACGCGATCAGCCCAACCGCGATATTCTCCATTAACGAGTTCATCACACATACCTTCGGTAAAGGAATCTCCGATGGCTATGTAGCGGCGATAATTCACACTTCTATTCTGCTGTGCTCTCGGCCAACCTGCAAAGAATTAGTTCGGGTCGCGATCCCAAAGAACAGGTGTAGATAATGGTGTCCCAGGCCGGAGTTGAACCGGCGACCTACCGCTTAGGAGGCGGTTGCTCTATCCACTGAGCTACTGGGACCTGTGCGCAAAACCAACCCTAACCGAGAATGTGGGCCAATATTCTCAGGGATTTCTCGCTCTCTTCGCGTGGATATCACCCGTTTACGAAGGGGCTGCGCCGTAGAATTGCCGCATAGCCGTCGGTATTCGTCGGCTCGATTTCAACCCCAATCTCGGTCACGAGATATTAAGAGGAGAAGTAGATGTCAATGAACCTTAGAAAAGCGGGCCTAACGATCGCGGCGCTCGTCCTCGCAGTTGGAGGCACCACTGTCGGGATCTCTTCGGCTCAAGCCGCGACAGCTGCAGTGAAGCAGGGTGTGAAGTGTGCACCTGCCAAGGCGGTCAAGACCGTGAGCGGTGTTAAGTACATCTGCATGGCCAACCCAGCCGGAACACCAGCGGGTCTTACATGGACAACTCAGACCTGTGTTGATGCCGATACCGCTTATAAGACAGCGTTAAAGCAGTACAACGACTTCACTACTTCGCAGACAACAACGCTCAATGCGATCAAGGCGACTATCGATTCAGCGAAGCATTCCATCGATGTCTCAAAGGCTTCGCTGGCAGCGGCTCAGACCAAGCTTTATACCGTGGGCTATGACCACACCGTCACCCCAACAAAGCCGATCACAGTTGTAGGTATCGATGCTGCGATCACAGCAGTGACTGCGAAGATCACCGCCACAACAGCAAAGCGCGATAATGCTGGCAAGCAGCGCGATGCAACTGCACTTCTCTTAGCTCCAAAGTACACCGCAACACAGATTGCAGGTTGGGCCGCTTCACCAGCGACAACAACCGGCAACTCTGATGTGAATGTATTGAACTACGGTGCTTGGATTAAGGCTTACGGTTCATACGACAAGGCGATCGTCTCTGAGCAGAAGAACCTCGCAACTCTCCAACGCACTACTGCATCATTGCAAGCAAATATCACCAAGGGTCAGACCTTGGTCGATTCCATGACTGCTCGTTACAACACCGCAATTGCGAATCAGCCAACACAGGCGCAGCAGATCAAGACTGCATCTGATCAAGCACTCGTCGTTCGCAAGACCGCATGTAAAGCTGGTCTATAAGGGTTAACCCCTTCATTTCAAAAGTCAGCAGGGCTCCACTCGCTTAGTTTCGTAAAGAAATTTTAAGCGGATGGGGCCCTTAATTTTTTCTCGGTTACGCTCTTTATGTGGCGATTGGGATAGCGAGGCGATTTCTTTACTTTCGAATTCTCATTGTGGTGCTGCTATCGGTGCATCTCATCGCTCGCACGATCATTCCGCAGCCAACAGCGCTCACTGATCTCCTTCTCTTTAATCTCATCGCATTTCTCGCAGCCTTCTCTGCTTTTTACGCGCCGCTCTTCAATGATCCACTCGCCACAATCTCAATAAGCGCTGCTATAGGGCTATGGGCGATGGGTTCAACAATCTCCTCGTGGAACTCCTTTATGGCATTCCACATCTGGGGTTCGGGCACTAATTACGCATATGCCCTCTTCTATCCCCTCACACTCTTTGGGATGGTGCGGGCATTATCAACAAGGCGAAAAGTTGGTGCACTCGAACTCCTTGATGTCATCATCATCGCGCTTGGAATCACCACTCTCTTCGCCTCACTCTTGTTACGTCCTGCGACGCTGCGCCTGACAGGAAGTGACTTCTCGGTCTTCCTCTCAATTCTCTACCCCATAGGAGATTGCGTTCTGGTTGTCATCGCACTCATCGCAGTTCTGCTTCAACCCAGAGCCATGCGCTCTCTCATCATGCTCTTCGGGATCTCACTATTTGCGGCGACAGATCTCTACTTTCTATGGCGATCAGCGACGACTGGCTATCCATTTGCCTCCCTAGTCGATGATGGTTGGCTCTGCGGACTACTCGTTATTGCCGAATCGCTCTGGCATCCGGGCGGAAGTGGAGAACTATCCGAACGCGTGACATCAATTGGCGCAACCATCGCCCTGATTGCAAGTGCCACGATCCTTGGAATCGCAGCAGTACATCCGCACTACTTCCCTATCTTTGCGCTGATTCCAGCACTCATCACCATCATGCTTGCATTCCTACGAATGTCTGTCGCGCTACGTGAAGCGAGGTTGGCAGATAAGGATCGAGAGCTCGCCCGAATTGATGAATTAACTGGCATAGCAAATCGAAGGCGTCTCTTGGCGGAGATCGAACTTCTGGGGCGTAAAGAGGGGACCCTTCTCCTGTTGGATCTAGATGGCTTTAAGAAGATCAATGATTCGATGGGCCACGCTGTCGGTGATTACTTGCTGAAAGAGATCGCAATTCGCTTCTCGCGCGTTCTTACTCATGGTGCACTTCTGGCAAGGCTGGGCGGTGATGAATTTGGAGTGATCGTTTACGGTCCGGAAGACCATGGAGTTGAGATGGCTCAGGCATTACGCGCCTGCCTGAGCTATCCGATCTCACTTCCTACGGGCAGCGCTACCGTCGGAGTCAGCATTGGCCGAGTGAGAAGTGATGGAAAAGGCGATCTCCTCAAGCGAGCAGATGCAGCGATGTATGAGGCGAAGCGAACCGGAGTGGGAATTGTTCTGGCGAATTCGATCTACTAATCGGGCTTCTCTGGCTTGCGAGCTTTGATCTCATCAAGGCGACCGAGTGATTCCAACCGCTCCTTCGCGTGATCGACAATTTGAACGGGATAGTCGTGAAGATAGCCATCGAGGACGTTCCACGGCTCGTGAATATCCGGTGCTGCCAAGTGACTCAATTCGGGAATGTACTTACGGATGTAATCTCCCTCCGGGTCGAAACGTTTACCTTGTTCGATTGGATTGAAGACGCGGTAATACGGCGAGGCGTCGGTACCGGTGCCTGCGGTCCACTGCCAGCCATGCGCATTCGATGCCGGGTCAAAGTCAACGAGATGTTCTTTAAAGAAATCCGCACCTAGTTGCCACTCGAGGTGGAGGTCTTTCACCAAGAAGGAAGCAACGACCATGCGAGTTCGGTTATGCATCCAGCCCTCTAGGACTAATTGGCGCATTGCAGCATCGACAAATGGATATCCGGTGCGACCCTCACACCATGCTTTGAATTTCCCACCAGGCTTGTCATAACGCATAGCGGCAAATTGAGGTGCGTAATAGTCATCAACAGTATGTGGGTTGTGGTGCAGAACATCTGCGTAAAATTCCCGCCAAGCGATCTCTTTTCGGTAGGTATCGTGGCCCACACCTTGGCCTAACTCTGCCAATAAGGTGCGCGGATGAATCTCACCCCATGTTAAATGCGCACTTAACTTACTTGTTCCATCAATGCCGGCCATATTGCGATTCTCATCGTAGGAATCGAGCATCTTCTCCTTGAAGATCGCCCAACGTTCGTGAGCTGCTTCTTCACCTGCTGGCATGACAATCGATCCTTCGGGCATCTGCCATGTCGGGAAATCCCGATCAGCGCTTCCTGGAGTAACGGTTCGAATCTCTGTTGGTCTTGGCGCAGGATCCCGCCAACCGTGAGCAAGCCATGCTTTATAGAACGGGGTATAGACCTTGTAAGGAGTTCCATCACTTGGTTTACGTACTCGGCCTGGAGCAACTGCATATGGCCCACCAGTACGAATGAGCTCGACTCCAGCCTCTTCAACTTTACGATCGCGCATCAATCCATATGGTTCAAACTCTTCAGAGATATGTACTTCGGTCGCCTCATACCGTGAGAGCAACTCTTTGAGAACTGTTGCTGGATCCCCCGCTATGACATGGAGTGAACCACCGAGTGAGCGATCAAGTTCGCGTAGTGATTGGCTCAAGTAAGCCATCTGCTTTGCACCACTCTGTTTGCTTTGATTGGGATCAACGATAAAGACCGGGATGATCTCATCTGCAGATTCAATGGCAGCGTTCAACGCTGGATGATCGCTAATTCGTAGGTCACGGCGAAACCAGATAATTGAACGGCGCATAGCGCAATCCTCTCATCAGTCAGCGAAAGCGCAATGCGAGTGCCCGCAGGTGATTAGGAGTGAAGCGCCTCTACTGCAGCGTCATAACCAGCAACGGACTCAGGCTTACGTGGGCCATGGCCGATGTAGCGAGCTGATGGGCGCACAAGGCGACCTGTCTGCTTCTGCTCCAAGATATGTGCTGACCAACCGGCAGTACGTGCAGCGGTAAACATCGATGTGAACATTGGTCCTGGAACTTCCGCGAAGTCCAAGACAATCGCTGCCCAGAACTCAACGTTAGTCTCGAGAACACGCTCTGGATGGCGTTCATGGAGTTCAGCGAGCGCAGCTTGCTCGAGTGCTACAGCAACTTCATAGCGCGGTGCGCCGAGTTCCTTTGCAGTACGGCGGAGCGTGCGTGCACGTGGATCTTCAGCGCGATAGACGCGGTGACCAAAGCCCATGAGGCGTTCGCCGCGATCCATGATGCCCTTTACATACGCACGAGCATCGCCCATCTTCTCAACATCTTCGATCATGCCGAGTACACGTGATGGAGCGCCACCGTGGAGTGGGCCAGACATTGCACCGATCGCACCAGAGAGTGCTGCAGCAACGTCGGCACCGGTTGATGCAATAACGCGAGCAGTAAAGGTTGAAGCATTCATGCCGTGTTCGGCAGCAGAAGAGAAGTATGCATCGATCGCACGAACGTGAAGTGGATCTGGCTCTCCGCGCCAACGGATCATCATGCGCTCAACAACAGTGTGAGCTTTGTCGATCTCTGACTGTGGAACTGGTGGAAGAATCTGGCCACGTGCAGCTTGCGCAACGTATGAGAGCACCATGACAGATGCACGAGCAAGATTGCTGCGCGCTTCTTCATCACTAATATCGAGAAGTGGCTTGAATCCCCAGGCTGGTGCGAGCATTGCAATCGCTGATTGCACATCTACGCGAATATCACCTGAGTGCACTGGAAGTGGGAATGGTTCGGCAGGTGGAAGTCCTGGATTGAATTGATCATCAACGAGTAAGCCCCAGACATTTCCGAAGCTGACGCGGCCGACGAGATCTTCGATATCGACACCACGATAACGGAGCGCGCTACCTTCTTTATCCGGCTCTGCGATCGTTGATTCAAAGGCGATAACGCCTTCCAGTCCTGGCTTAAAATCATCAGACATCGAGATTCTCCATCTTTCTGCAAGTGGGGTCTGGCCGTACACCGGCTAACCGCTTTTACCTGCCCCTAGGTTGGCACTGCGACCAGCGGTTAGCAAGCGAACTCCCCCGACTAGCACGCGTAGGGAAAGTGAAGTTAGATACATCTATGAGCACTGATTCAACCAACCCCGATGAGATCCGTGCCGCTATCCGGCAGATGCGCCGTTCCTATGGCGAGGACGGTCTGGCCGACCTCAATCCAGATCCCATCGCCCAATTCCAGGGCTGGCTCGCACTCGCTGCCGCAAATCCGATGGTCGTCGAAGCTAATGCCATGGTCCTCTCAACCTCGATCGGTGAGCAGATCTCCTCTCGCACCGTGCTCCTCAAAGATGTGAACGCTGACGGCTTCTCCTTCTTCACCAACTACGAATCGCGCAAAGCTTCTGAGATGGCAAGCAATCCGCAGGTCTCACTTCTCTTCCCGTGGTACTCGATGGAGCGTCAGGTCAGTATTCAAGGTCGAGTAGAGAAACTCTCTGCCCAGGCGAGTGATGAGTACTTTGCCACCAGGCCTTGGGGTAGCCAGATCGGCGCATGGGCATCGGCCCAATCTGATGAACTGGAATCCCGCGAAGTTCTCGAAGCCTCGTATCGGTCCTACGCTGCGAAATTTCCTGAAGGGCAAGAGGTTCCACGACCACCACATTGGGGTGGATACCTCGTCCGACCAACTACGATTGAACTCTGGCAGGGGCGGTACTCCCGGTTGCACGAACGGGTCCGCTACATCGCAACCAATGAGGGTTGGGCCATGAAACGTTTCTATCCATAAGTTTCATCTCTCGGCAATTC
This sequence comes from Actinomycetes bacterium, assembly GCA_037134155.1. Classification (GTDB taxonomy): domain Bacteria; phylum Actinomycetota; class Actinomycetes; order Nanopelagicales; family Nanopelagicaceae; genus PALSA-747. The sequence continues at coordinate 9,689 of JBAXMU010000022.1, read as the reverse complement.
AGGCTGATCAAGCCCGGAGAGCCTACGACTGAAAGGTTCTACTCATGAGCGAGATCATTATTCCGGCAAACCTCAAGCCACAAGATGGTCGCTTCGGTTGCGGCCCATCAAAGATTCGCCCTGCAGCACTTGATGCGCTCTCTGCATCCGGGAGCTCTATTCTCGGAACTTCGCATCGCCAAAAGCCAGTCAAGAACGTTGTGAATCGCGTTCGCACCGGCCTTGCCTCACTCTTCAATCTTCCAGAAGGTTACGAAGTCATCATCGGCAACGGTGGATCGACCGCATTCTGGGATATCGCAACCTTTGGTCTCATTGAGAATAAGTCACAGCACCTTAACTTTGGTGAGTTCTCTTCAAAGTTCGCATCTGCTGCGAAAGAGGCGCCATTCCTCGCTGATCCATCTGTCATCAAGTCAGAGCCTGGCTCACACCCACTTCCTGTTGCAGAAGATGGCATCGACCTTTACGCACTCACCCACAATGAGACCAGCACTGGCGTCTCTATGCCAATTATTCGCCCAGCAGGCATCGGTGATGCGCTCGTCGCTGTTGATGCAACGAGCGCAGCCGGTGGACTTGATCTCGATATCTCACAATCAGATATCTATTACTTTGCGCCTCAAAAGTCATTCGCCTCAGATGGCGGACTCTGGATTGCAATCATGAGTCCAGCAGCGATCGCTCGCGTCGCCAAGATTAAAGAATCTAGTCGTTGGGTCCCTGCCTTCTTCGATCTCACAATTGCGATCGATAACTCACGCCTTGATCAGACCTACAACACTCCTGCAGTTGCAACCCTGATCTTGCTCGCCGAGCAGATCGAGTGGATGAATGCCAACGGTGGACTCTCCTTCTCTGCTGGCCGCTCAGCCGATTCTTCATCTCGTCTCTACAACTGGGCCGAGAAGACTTCCTACACAACGCCATTTGTGACAGATCCAGCGATGCGCTCAAAGGTAGTAGGAACAATTAACTTCGATGATGCGATTGATGCCCTTGAGATTGCAAAGATCCTACGCGCCAATGGCATTGTGGATACCGATCCCTACCGCAAGCTTGGAAAGAACCAACTCCGTATCGGCATGTTCCCTGCGGTAGACCCATCCGATATCGATGCGCTCACAGCCTCGATTGATTACGTAGTTAGCGCTCTCGCTAAGTAGCGAGAATCTCTAGGTCGACGATGAATTACAAGGTTCGTAGAGTTGTGACGCTAGCCGTCTTGGTTGGAGTCTCGCTACTTATTCTCGTAAAAAGTCTCTAAGACATCATCGACTTTAATACTGTCTGGGGCATTGATTCGATCTCTCATCAGTAAGAAGACTGAGATAGGCGCGAGGCTAGTGATGAGGCCACAGAGAGCGATGCTCTGTCGAATACCAATCTGAGTACAGAGCCAGCCAATAAATGGTGATCCAATTGGAGTTCCGCCCATAAATACCATGAGATAGATGCCCATGACTCGTCCACGAATCGCTGGATCAGTATGGCCTTGAATATAAGAATTCGCCGAGATCATCGTGGTCAGCGCGATCATTCCAACAATCGGTAAGGCGATTGCGTAGAGCAGATATGTCGGAGCAACTGAGGCCAGTACAAGGGTCATTCCAAAACCAGCCGCAAAGCGAAGAATAAATCGGACTCCGCGACGAGTATCTAATCGAGCGGCGAGAATTGCTGCGCTCAAAGAACCAATGGCGATGATGGTGCCAAGAAAGCCATACGAGGCTGGGCCTTTATGGAAGATTTGCGTAGACATCAGCGCGTTGTAGATCTGGAAGTTCAAACCGAAGGTGCCCGCGAAAAAGACGGTGATCATTACCGCAATGATGTCTGGCCGAGCTCGAACATATCGAATCGCTTCAATCGCCTTCGCTGAACTCTTTGGTTGATGTTCAATAAAGAGGTCAGATTCACGGATGGCGATCAGTGATGCAATGACAAAGATATACGAGGTGGCGTTTAGTAAGAATGATGGTCCCGTATGGAATGCCGCAATAAGTAAGCCCGAGACGCCTGGCCCAACAAGTCGACCTGCATTGAAATTAGCAGAATTCAGGCTCACTGCATTAGCTAAATCGCTCTTTCCGACCATCTCTGAGGTGAAAGCCTGGCGCACCGGCGCATCGAGTGCGCCAAAGAGTCCAAGAAAGAAGGCCAATACGAATACGTGCCAGATCCGCACATGATGAGTAACGACGAGGAGCCCAAGGATTAAGGAGGTTAATCCCCCGCCAGCATTGGTGATCAATAATAATTTCCGCTTATTCATTCGATCAGCGAGAGACCCGGCATACATTGAGAAGATCAGTGAAGGCAGGAACTGCAATCCAGTTACAAGGCCGAGATCTCGACCGCTATGTGTCAGCTCAAGAACGAGCCAATCCTGAGCAACTCGTTGCGCCCACGAGCCAGTATTCGAAACGAAGTTCGAGGCGAAGAGGAGGCGGAAGTTCCGGTGGCGGAAGGATCGCAGTGCCCCGGTATCTTTCACGCGAATTGCCACAGAGTGAGTCTAACCATGAGTACGATTACAGGATGCGGCAAACAGTGACCATCATCGTTGGCGGAACTATTCTCTGGGCGCTCGCCCTCGTGATTGAGATTGCGCGAAAGGCCCCCACTAATTCGCTCTGGATCTGCGTGAGCGGGATAGTGATGGGCCTTGTTGGATTGCGATATTCAGTCAGACGATTACGACGCGAACGCCGATCGTAAGAGGGTCTTAACCCTCGATCTGTGCTGCGATTCCCTTAAGTACACGACCAAGGCGTTCTGCCTCAGCCCCTGATGGATGGCGACCATGACGGAGGCCATTTCCAACCTTGTCCAACATCTTGATGGTGTCTTCAATAATCGTGGCAAGATCATCAGCATTGATTCGAGTGTTTGCAACGACAGAGGCTGGCTCATCGATGATGCGAACTGAGAGAGCTTGTGGACCTTTACGTCCTTCAGCAACACCGAACTCAAGCTTGGTTCCAGGCTTTACTGTGGTCACTCCAGATGGAAGTGCATCTGATGCGAGATAGACATCTTCGCCCTCTTCAGAGGAGATAAATCCAAAACCCTTTTCAAGGCTAAACCATTTAACGCGGCCAATAGGCATCGGCTACTCCTTTCGAATCGGTGTGCTCATTCTGTAGAGAGTTAGAGCAAGAGGGATAGTTTAACGGATTAATCGGTAACGACGAGTGCCTCAGAGTGGGCTCCGCAGCCGTGATCAACCGAGACCACGCGGGCATCTTCAGGTGAGAGCGCATTTGCGCATACGCCGAAGGCTGAGCGAAGCGATCCTGAGATCGGGATAAAGAAGGCGCAGCCCGAACATGGCTTTGGCGCATAGGAGGCGATCGGCGTATTAGGTCCGCGATCTCCCTCGTACCAGCGCTTGCTCGCTGCATCCCGACCAACGATGGAAAGTACCCGAGCGCGTCCTAATCCAAATTCAAAGAGTTGAGCAGGATCGAGTTCTTCATCTCCTGGAAGTGCTGCATAACCAGGAACAAGTCGCTCATCATCTGCTGATGTAGGAATGATGTCGCCGACACCCACATCACCAGGTTGAATGCGATCCTTGTAAGGAACCCACTCTGGTGCGATCAATGACTCTGATCCCGGGAGAAGTACAACATCACAGATTGTGGTTGGGGCTTGATCATCAACCTTTGCAACGGTTACTGCCCAACGCCACCCGTGATAACCAGGAAGTGATGCCTCGTAGAGGTAGGTTGCAATGCGATCATCGGTATCGATCGAGACGAGATCTCCGACGAAGGCGCTCTTTTGCGCATCCTCGATCGCGGCAGCGCGAGCTTGCTCGCCTGCTCCGAAGAGATCTTCGATCTTTGCCATGAGAGAACCTTACTGCAATAAAAAAGCCCCCGATTTCTCGGGGGCCTCTTACCTTAAAAGTGAACTTAAAAGTCCATATCTCCCCCGCCTGCTGGAGCTTGCTGCCCCTTAGGCTCAGGCTTGTCAGTAATGACCGCCTCTGTTGTAAGGAAGAGTGCAGCGATCGATGCCGCATTCTGCAACGCAGAACGAGTTACCTTCGCCGGATCGATGATCCCAGACTTGATCATGTCAACGTATTCACCAGTTGCGGCGTTGAGACCGAAACCTGCTTCAAGATGACGGACCTTCTCAACGACGACTCCGCCTTCAAGGCCAGCGTTGATTGAGATCTGCTTCAATGGTGCTTCGATTGCGAACTCAACGATGCGAGCGCCAGTTGCCTCATCACCGGTAAGGTTGAGATTTGCGAGCGCCTTACCTGCCTGAAGTAGCGCTACGCCACCACCGGCAACGATGCCCTCTTCAACTGCAGCCTTCGCATTGCGAACAGCATCTTCAATACGGTGCTTGCGCTCCTTGAGTTCTACCTCTGTCGCAGCTCCTGCCTTGATAACAGCTACGCCGCCAGCAAGCTTTGCCAAGCGCTCTTGGAGCTTCTCGCGATCGTAATCTGAATCGCTCTTCTCAATCTCGGCGCGAATCTGGTTGACGCGACCCTTGATCTGCTCGGCATCGCCAGAACCTTCAACGATCGTTGTCTCTTCCTTAGCAACGACGACCTTGCGGGCGCGGCCAAGCAGTGACATATCTGCAGAATCGAGCTTGAGACCGACCTCTTCCGAGATAACGGTTGCACCTGTAAGGATCGCAATATCTTGGAGCATCGCCTTGCGACGATCACCAAAGCCTGGCGCCTTAACAGCGACTGACTTAAATGTTCCGCGGATCTTGTTCACAACGAGAGTTGCAAGTGCTTCGCCTTCAACATCTTCAGCCAAGATCAAGAGCGGCTTACCTGACTGCATAACCTTCTCGAGGATTGGGAGAAGATCTTTGATATTGCCGATCTTTGAATTTGCAATGAGGATATAAGGATCCTCAAGTACTGCTTCCATGCGATCTGAATCAGTGGTGAAGTAAGGCGAGATGTAACCCTTATCAAAGCGCATACCTTCTGTGAGCTCGAGTTCGAGTCCAAAGGTGTTGCTCTCTTCGACGGTGATGACGCCCTCTTTGCCGACCTTATCCATCGCTTCAGCGATCATCTCGCCGATAGTGACATCAGCTGCTGAGATTGATGCGGTTGCTGCAATCTGTTCCTTCGTCTCAACTGGCTTCGCCATTGCAGAGAGTTCGGCAGAGATAGCATCGACAGCCTTCTCAATACCGCGCTTGATCGCCATTGGGTTAGATCCAGCTGCTACGTTGCGAAGTCCTTCGCGGACGAGTGCTTGTGCCAAAACTGTTGCAGTGGTGGTTCCATCGCCAGCTACATCGTCAGTCTTCTTTGCGACTTCCTTAACGAGCTCTGCGCCAATCTTCTCCCATGGGTCATCGAGTTCGATCTCTTTAGCGATCGAGACACCATCGTTAGTGATTGTTGGGGCGCCCCACTTCTTCTCGAGGACAACGTTGCGACCGCGGGGTCCAAGGGTGACCTTGACCGCATCTGCGAGAGCGTTCATGCCACGCTCTAGGCCGCGACGGGCCTCTTCACTGAAGGCAATCATCTTTGCCATTGATATCTCCTCTAATAATCGGATCTTCGGTTCTAGCTTCACCCTGCTGGGCCGGAATTATCACTCGGCCACCGAGAGTGCTAAAGCCAAATCTAGTCCAAGGGGCCGAGCCCCTCAAATCGTGGCGCTCCAGACGAAGCAGACGACTCGGCCGACTCAACGCGGGTTAGCCCGCAAATCTGGACGCTTCCCCCATTCGAGCCTAGAGTTGGGCTACTCAGAGGGAACCCTCTGACCTTCATCCAACGGACCGTCGGGCACGTACCTGCCCGGAGAAGGAGTGATTGCCCATGGCATCAGTCGTATTCGAAAATGCATCACGCATCTACCCAGGCACAACTAAGCCTGCTGTAGATAAATTAAATCTCACCGTCAATGATGGTGAATTCCTCGTCCTCGTCGGCCCATCAGGCTGCGGAAAGTCAACATCACTTCGTATGTTGGCAGGACTTGAGGAAGTCGATGGCGGATCTATCCGTATCGGCGATCGCGACGTAACAAACGTCGCTCCAAAGGATCGCGATATCGCAATGGTCTTCCAGTCATATGCTCTCTATCCACATATGTCAGTTGCAGAGAATATGGGCTTCGCGCTCAAGATCGCTGGCGTAGATAAGGAAGAGCGTGATCGCCGCGTTCTCGAGGCAGCAAAGCTCCTCGATCTCGAGCCATACCTCGATCGTAAGCCAAAGGCACTCTCTGGCGGACAGCGCCAGCGCGTTGCGATGGGTCGCGCAATTGTTCGCGAACCACAAGTCTTCTTAATGGATGAACCACTCTCAAACCTCGATGCGAAGTTGCGTGTAGCAACACGTACCCAGATTGCAGCTCTTCAGCGCCGTCTCGGTATCACAACTGTCTACGTAACTCACGATCAGGTTGAAGCGATGACCATGGGAGATCGCGTAGCGGTCCTCAAGGATGGTCTCCTCCAGCAGGTTGATACTCCTCGTAATCTTTACGACAACCCTGCAAATGCATTCGTTGCGGGCTTCATCGGCTCACCTGCCATGAACCTCCTCAGTGTCAACGTTGCAGATGGCCAGGCGCATGTTGGTGGCTTCAAGTTTGCAGTTCCAGCATCAGCTGGTGCAACTGTCACCGTCGGTGTTCGCCCAGAAGCTTTCACACCTGCAGCAACTGGCTTCAAGGTTCTCGTTGAAGTAGTTGAAGAGCTCGGTTCGGATGCATTCGTCTACGGAAAGCCAGTAGATAGCGATGTGAAGTTCGCTCAAGATGGCGATGAAGGCGCACAGGTCATTGTTCGCTGGGATCCAAAGAACCCACCAAAGCCAGGCGAGACCATCACTGTTGATGCAAATCCATCAGCGATCCACCTCTTCGATTCAACAACCGGAGAGCGCATTAACAAGTAATTCAGTAAGACTTAAAAGAAAAACCCCGCACCGGAAGGTGCGGGGTTTTTTCATGCCTTAGGTATTAGGAGTAATTAAGCGAGCGCCTTTTGGAGGTTCTCATCGATAGCATCCAAGAATGCTTGGGTGTTGAGGTATGGCGCATCAGGTGCGATGAGAAGGGCTAGATCCTTCGTCATCTTTCCAGATTCAACTGTCTTTACGCAGACATCTTCAAGTGTCTTCGCAAATGCAGCGAGCTCTGCATTGTTATCGAGCTTTGCGCGGTGCGCGAGACCCTGCGTCCAAGCGAAGATCGATGCGATTGGGTTTGTAGAGGTCTCTTTACCCTTCTGATGATCACGATAGTGACGAGTCACTGTTCCGTGAGCAGCTTCGGATTCAACGACCTTGCCATCTGGAGTCATCAAGACTGATGTCATGAGACCAAGTGAGCCATAACCTTGTGCGACGGTATCTGACTGCACATCGCCGTCGTAGTTCTTACAAGCCCAGACGTAGCCACCCTCCATGCGCAATGACATGGCGACCATGTCATCGATAAGGCGATGTTCGTACCAGATGCCGAGCTTCTCAAACTCCGCTTTGAACTCGGCTTCATAGATCTCTTGGAAGATATCCTTGAAGCGACCATCGTATGCCTTCAAGATGGTGTTCTTCGTTGAGAGATAGACCGGGTACTTACGCTTGATGCCGTAGTTCAGAGATGCCCGAGCAAAGTCACGGATCGAATCATCCAAGTTGTACATCGCCATCGCAACGCCAGAACCCGGGAAGTCGAAGACTGTGTACTGAAGTGGTTCGGATCCATCTTCAGGAACAAAGGTCATGGTCAGCTTTCCAGCACCAGGAACTTTGAAGTCAGTTGCACGGTACTGGTCACCAAATGCGTGACGACCGATAACGATTGGCTTGGTCCAATGTGGGACCAAACGTGGCACATTCGAGATGATAATCGGTTCGCGGAAGATCACGCCACCGAGGATGTTGCGGATAGTTCCGTTAGGTGACTTCCACATCTTCTTAAGGCCGAACTCTTCAACGCGAGCTTCGTCAGGTGTGATCGTTGCGCACTTGATACCAACGCCATGCTTCTGGATCGCCTTGGCAGCATCGATGGTGATCTGATCATCAGTTTCGTCGCGCTTCTCGATACCGAGGTCGTAATACTCAAGATTGACATCGAGGTAAGGCAGAATCAACTTATCTTTGATGAACTGCCAGATGATGCGAGTCATCTCATCGCCATCGAGTTCGACGACAGTGCCAGTCACCTTAATCTTTGCCATTCTTAGAGCTCCTTCACATCTGCTTGCTTTGCGCGCACTGCTTCCGCCGCGACCTTAAGTGCTTCAACTTCACTTGCTGTGAGTGCGCTTTCAACGACCTTACGAACACCACTCTTACCGATCTCGGCTTCAACTCCGAGATAGACGCCCTCGATACCATATTGGCCATCGACCCATGCGCAGACTGGCATGACTGCGCCAGAATCTTCAATAACAGCCTTCGCCATTCGTGCTGCAGCTGCAGATGGTGCGTAATAAGCAGAACCAGTCTTCAAGAGTGCAACAACTTCTGCGCCACCATTGCGAGTGCGGTCAACGAGTTCGGCGATATCAGATTCACTCAAGATCTCGGAGAGTGGCTTGCCATCTACGGTGCAACGGCTTGGGACTGGAACCATCGTCTCACCGTGCGATCCGAGCGTCAGTGTCTTCACTGATCCGACTGGAACGCCAACCTTCTCAGCGACAAAGTTTGTGAAACGGGCGGTATCGAGCATTCCGGCCTGACCCATGACTTGGTTCTTTGGGAAACCAGTTGCGATCTGAGCGAGCGCAGTCATCTCATCAAGTGGGTTAGAGACCACGATGATCACAGCATGTGGTGAATGCTTAGCAATATTCTCAGCAACACCGCGAACGATTCCAGCATTAACGCCGATCAAATCCATACGTGACATACCTGGCTTGCGAGGAAGTCCGGCGGTGATGACAACGACATCAGAGTTGGCAGTTGCTTCATAGCCTGCGCCCTCTGCAGTGGTGGTTGCGCCAATGATCTTTGTTTCAAAACCTTCGATGGCGCGTGACTGGTTCATATCAAGTGCGAGGCCCTCAGGCTTTCCTTCAACAATATCGGTCAAGACGACGGTCTCGAAGATGTTGTATTCAGCTAAGCGAAGTGCTGTTGTTGATCCGTAGAAACCTGATCCAACAACCGTAACTTTCCCTTTTAGCGCCATCTCTATCTAGCCTGCTCTCTCTCGTGATCGATCTACTGGGTGAAATCCTGTGAAAATGCTACCTCGCGTGAGGAAGTGTGATTGCCACGACCAAGAGCGCGCACGCGGTGGCTAGTGGCAGAAATAACTCAATCCGACGCTTCATTCCGATCCGGGTGTACTTGAGATAGGAGAAGGCGCCACCGCCCACGGCGAGAAGGATCGCCCCGGTACGAACTGTGCCGAATAGAGCTACAACGACGCCAACAATGGCGATCGCACTTGCAATCTCCTCTGCCCGAGAGCGGGGTTTAACAGGGCTCATCCCAGGAGCGCCGTTTCCAGAACATTGGTGAGGAGCATCGCCCTGGTCATTGGACCTACTCCCCCTGGATTCGGGGCAAAGTGGCCGGCTACTTCTCTGACGTCAGGATGGACATCGCCTTTGAGGCCGCTTTCGGTCCGAGTGATTCCAACATCGAGTACGGCGGCACCTGGCTTAATCATCTCGGGCGTAATGGAGTGAGGAACACCAACGGCTGCAAC
>JBAXMU010000021.1:0-20190 GCA_037134155.1 Actinomycetes bacterium | reverse complement strand
CGCGCCCGTCGTATCCAGCGCTTCTTGTCACAGAACACCTTCGTTGCGAAGGTCTTCACCGGTATCGATGGCTCCTTCGTTCCATTGAAGGACACAATCGAAGCCTTCGAAGCCCTCGCTGATGGTAAGTATGACCACGTTCCAGAGCAGGCATTCTTCATGTGCGGCGGCCTCGACGATGTCGAGCGCAAGGCTGCAGAGCTTGCTGCATCGGTAAAGGCATAACCCATGGCTTCTGCCAATCTCACCGTTGAAGTTGTATCGCCCGAAAAGCGCGTCTGGTCGGGCGAAGCAACGATGGTTTCAGCACGCACACTCGAAGGTGACATTGGAATCTTGCCTGACCACGCACCACTCCTTGGAGTCTTGGTCGATGGAACAGTCTCTATCAAGGCGAGTGATGGTTCATCACATGATTTCCAGATGAGCGGTGGCTTTATCTCAGTATCAAATAATCGCGTATCTGTCTTAGGAGAGAGCGCTTAGTACTTCAGGGAAGTTCTGTTTTGAAAGTGGCCTCACCATCGGGTGGGGCCACTTTTATTTAGGGCATCAAGCAAGTGGTAGGGAAACTCGCATCGTGTAACCAGATCCCGGCACTGATTCAACCTCTTTACTGCCACCGAGTATTCCAACCCAAGCATCAATAATCTGCGTGCCCTTGCCTGAGGATGGGGTGGCTGATCCGGGGCCATCGTCAGCGATAACTACTTCAAGAAGGCCTGGCTCTTTGAACTGAACCGAGATAGAGACATTCTCTGCAGGGCCATGCTTAATGGAATTAGTGAGCCCTTGCTCGATGATTCGATAGATGCCAAGTTTTGTATTCTCATCGATTGATTCGACTCGGTTACTGATATCTAGCGTAATTTCGATAGCGGTATTGAAATTCTCGCAGAGCGTCTCGCATGCGCCAATCAAACCTTCGCCGGCAAGATTTGGCGTGAGCAATTGTGAGACCTGGCGAATATCTGTGCCACGAATCTTCTCGAGCACTTTGATGACAGGGAGGATCTCAGCGGCAGCATCGGGGGAGAGTCCTTGTGAAGTCTTGGTGAGGCGAGCCGCAGCCAGCATGAGTTCGCTCTGGATTCGATCGTGGAGCAGTTTGGCTGCGTGGTCACGAATCTCTTCATCAGTCTTTATGAGTGCGGAGTAGCGTTCTGTAAGGGCCTTATTGATCTCTTCAGTTTCGAGCAATTCGACTTCTAGATCTCGAGATCGCGAATGGGTAAGAGCCACCAGAAAAACCCCCAAAACTAATCTCATGATAAATGTGCCAATAAAGTTGTCGATAAAGAGGAAATCTCTCATCTTGAGGAGAGGGATCAGAGTCCTTGCCGCCAGGTACTCCCACAGATTCCAGAGAAAGATCGAGGTGGTGATCTCAATGAGATAGTACGTTCGACTCTTGATGCGTGATTCCCAGAACTTGTTTGAGAGCCTTAAGCAAAGATAGACCGGGATTGAGAGAATGGTGATGATCACGAGCCCGACTACGAAGGAGTGGATTCGAGGGTAGCCACGCGCATCGAGATAGATCGTAGAGCGAATCCTTACTGCGGTGAGTACGAAGATGATTCCTATGAGTAGGCCAGGGTTGTACCGATAGGGGCCAATAAAGTTCTTTACTTGATCCCACCTCTGCCTCATGAGTTTGTCTTCACCAGCTGTAGGTATTTAAGGATTGCCCGGGTCTTCAGATCGTCATTCTCGGTCGCATCAGGCAGAAGGACCGCATAAGCCCGTGAGAGCTCCTTGCGGACATAGGAATAGGTGAGGTCGAGCCTTGATCCGATCTCTTGGACTGATATGCCTTGGGCCAAGAGTGAGATGATCGAGCGTTGGCGGGATGTGAGTTCGTAGTAGAGATCTAACCTGCCATCCTCACCTTCTTGAGTCTCGGTGACGAAATCTTCCCAGTTGCCTTTACCAAGTACGGTCTCCTTCAAAACCTTTACGTAATCAGCGCTCGTCATCTCGCCGCTCTTCTCTAAGAATGACCAGCCGTTGCGCATCGCCGGGGGAACGCGATTTACCATCTTGCGAACATTGAATTGCGAATAGATGACAATGCCGATGTACTCGTTAATCGTGCGTAGAGCGATGCCGAGTTCGATGCCATTTAAGCCTTCACTATCAAGACCGAAGTCGATAAGCGCCACATCTGCTTTGCTGACGAGAGCGCGATCTAAGGCTTGAACCCCATTGCCAAATGAACCAATGATTTCAAGTTCACCGTGTTGGGCCAGGGATGATTCCAAGAAGCTTCGGAGTGCCGAATCATTCTCGACATATATCAACCGAGTCGAACGCATATCTAACTCTCTCACAGGGGGAGGATAAACCCTCGGACCCCTGTCACAGTTGTTACCTTTATTCTTCAAATATCGATGGATATCTCGTCAAATACGTAGATAGTGTGACACTTTTGAATCCGTTGTTAACACCGAAAATATTCTTCGCGCATGAATCGAATCTTCTCTCATTCGCGCCGAAAGATTTCCCGTGCGCTCGTTCTTGGTTTGTTGGCTTCGTTTGTCGTCACTATCGCTGGGCCGATTCAGAGCGCATCTGCACTTACTTGGACAGATATATCGGGACCAAATTGGCATACGAAGGATTGGAATAAGATCCGAACCAATAGCGATGGTTCTGTGATCGGAGTTGTATCTGCCGGCAATGCTAATGGCGGTGTAGGAGATCTGTATTTGTCACGAGATTCGGGGTCTTCTTGGACCTACACAAGCACTTCAGCGGGAGTCTTAGCCCTTGCAGTAAGCGGTGATGGAAATACCGTGATTGCAGCTCGAGACTCCGCTATCTACCGCGCCATCTACTCTGGCTCCGCTTGGAGTTTCCCGGCTTCACGTACGTGGAGTCCACCAGCAGGCTCTGGCTTAAATCAAAGATGCGCTGGATATGGTCCCAACTTCAACTCTCTCGCAACGAGTACAGACGGTTCGATTTGGGTGGCTGGCGTAAGAGATGAATCGTGTGTCTATACATCAACAAACTCTGGTACTGATTGGTCCAACACGAATATTGGTGGAACAAACTGGGGGTCTGCAATCAGCACAGATGGCACTGTTAAAGTGACTTCTAATTCAAACGGAAGCCTATATCGAAATTCGGGATCTGGCTGGGGTGCGATAAGTACGTCAGGCCTACCGGGGTCAACGGGGTGGTCTGGCATAGCGTGCAATTCAACGTGTACAAAGATGGCTATCTATAGCTGGGGTGGGAATGTTTGGACAACTTCAGATTCAGGAGCAAACTGGAGTAAAGGCTCTTCTTCCATTCACAACTATTCAGATCTAACGATGAGTTCGGATGGATCCGTCATTGCGGCTACCGACGGAAATGAGATATACATATCGCAAGATTTAGGTGCAAACTGGAGTTCCCAAGGTCTTACAGGGAAGAGCTGGGTCTCGGTAACAGTTAGCGGCGACGGTAAAAGAATTTACGCCGCCGCAACCGACGGAACCATTCGCAAGACCAGTATTTTATCCTCTCAAACGATCACTTTCAGCGACCCATCAGCGATGACCTTTGGCGCTGCCGATCAAGCGCTTACTGCCTCTTCATCCAGTGGACTCACAGTGACACTTGCAAGCGGCACCCCGTCAGTCTGTACTGTCGCCTCAAATGCTATTCACATAGTCACTGCGGGTACCTGCACAATTACGGCAAACCAAGCCGGTGATAGTGTTTATGGCCCCGCAAGCCAGGTTTCAAAAACTATAACCATCTCGAAGGCGTCTTCTTCGGTCTCTATCTCGGGTATTTCAACTTTTACTTACAGTGGCTTGCCGCAAGGGCCAGCAGCGTCGACAGTGGTCGGCTCAACCGGAGCTGTGACTTATTCCTACGCAGGAGTCGCGCCGACGGTCTATACCGCCAGTGCAACTAAGCCAACAAGTGTGGGCACTTATGCAGTCACTGCGTCAGTGGCGGCAGATACAAATTATCTAACTGCCTCATCAGCAAGCACAAACTTTTCGATTACTAAAGCAAACCTCGCGGTTATCCCGGATGCAAAGACCGTAACCTACGGTTCTGCTGCCCCAACGTATACCTTTACCTATTCCGGCTTTGTTAATGGTGAGAGCGCGGCCTCATCTACTTTCACAACTGGCCTGACTGCGCCAACGTGTACAAGTAGTAATCCGACTTACTCAACTACAACCGCAGTCACAAGTACTCCCACGATCTCCTGTAGCGGAGGATCGTCCAACAATTACGCTTTCACGTATTCAAATACGGCCGCTGTCACCATCTCGAAGGCGACTCCAACGATTACCTTGACACCAAGCACCTACTCGATCGCTTATGGTGGGAATTACACGTTAACTGCCACAGCATCGGTCGTCGGCAATGTCGCATTCACTTCAAACGGGACAACGATCTCTGGTTGCGCAACAGTGGCGACCACTTCGGTAGCTCCATTTACCGCTCAATGCTCGTGGGTTATGACATCATTATTGAATACCTCTTATGTGGCAACTATTACCCCCACTAGTGCTAACTACGCCACGACCGCATCGGCGACACTGTCTAACAACGCCACTAGGGCCGCAATCACTGTTACGCCTACGGCGAGCCAGAGCAAGGTGTATGGTAGCTCAGACCCGGTACTCACATACTCTGTAACAAGCGGGGCGTTGGTCGGATCGGATACTCTGTCTGGAGCTCTCACTTACACAAGTGCCGGCGTGAATACAGCCGTAGGCACCTATTCAATTCTGATCGGAACTCTAGCTAACCCGAACTACACAATCACTCTGGCCTCTGTTAACTTCACAATCGCGCAAGCGACACAGGGCGCGCTCTCATTAACAACCACTACTGCGACGTATAGCCCGACCTCGAAGACAGTCGCATTGAGCGGCACTGGTGGTCTAGGCACAGGTTCTTATTCATACGCTCTCTCATTGAGTAACACAACGCCTGGATGTTCGGTCTCTGGCACAACTCTTACCTATACAACTGCTGGCTCTTGTGTGGTTGCTGTTACTCGTGCAGCAAGCGGAAACTATGCATCGACCACCACGCCAGTCTCTGTATCTATCACTCAGGCTTCGCAGACAATCACTTTCCCGTCAATAACTCAGAAAACTTTCTCCACAACGCCTTTTGCAGCAACTCCATCGGCAAGCTCTTCATTAACACCGACGCTTACATCAACTACGACCGGTGTTTGCACTGTAAGCGGTTTGACGGTCACCATGGTTTCGGCTGGAACTTGTTCTTTGACGGCCAACCAGGTGGGCGATACCAATTACTCTGCCGCGACAGCGGTATCCACGAGCTTCACGATTGTCTCTGGAAGCCAGAGCACACTTGTTGCCAGCGCAGCCGCAACATCGGCAAATAGCCTCAGCGCTACACCTTCATTCTCCACTACTGGTGGGCTTGGCACAGGCGCTGTTACCTATGCAGTATCAAACGGGACGGCGACTAGTTGTCAGCTCTCAAACAGCTCGGCGAGTGCGACGTTGAGCGTTACCGCTTATGGAACATGCTTAATTACCGCGACCAAGGCAGCAGACTCTGCCTATAACGCAGCTACTTCAGCGGCGATCACCTTTACCTTCAACGGTAATCCAGCAAGTGCCCCGATCAATCTCGTTGCAACAGCAACAAGTGGAGCAGTGGCATTGACATGGACACATGTTGATACCTCAGGGTCATCGCCGATCACTGACTTCTCAGTTCAATACGCGGTAAACAGTGGCGCGTGGACCCCATTCACTCATTCGGCATCTACCGTGGATTCAATCACCGTAACCGGCCTGACTAACGGCACACTGTATTCATTCCGAGTCGCCGCAATCACTCTTGCCTCGGCTGGAACCTACTCGGCGACTGCGACAGCAAAGCCACTAGGCTTGGCCTTCACGCCAGTCTTTGGCCTCCCAACATCCACGGCGACTGGTTTTACAGTTAACATCACGAACTGGAATCCAGCATTCGTCTGGGGAAATGCACAAGTTACACGCGGAACTGCGACAGTAAGTGTCGGAACTGGAGCAAATGGAATTTTGCCGGTCACGGTGAGTGGAATGTCTCCAGGTGCTTCTGCATCAATCTCGATCACCGCTTCACAGACAAATTACTCAGATGGCACCGCCTACGCGGCTGGCAATGCTCTTAAGGCAGCCCTTATTCCAGATGTCACAGGAGTAGTCGCAACGACGAGCGGCCTCACTGCGACAATCGCCAACTTCGATTCTGCTTTCACCTGGGTCGCTTCTGCTACTTCAGGTAATGCAGCGGTCAGTGCTAACGGCGCGATAGCGGTCACTGGAGTGAATCCTCAAACTGCCTTCACGCTATCTGTCACGACGAGCCGCCTCGATTATGCCTCTGGGCTCGAGACCATTACGGCGACAACGCTTCAGCTTCTTCGCATCTTCTACGAAGGAAATGGCAATACAGGCGGATCTGTTCCGACGGATGCAACGACCTATCAATCAAGCGCCACAGGAACAATCCTTGGAAATACTGGTCCGCTCACTAAGTCTGGATACACCTTCTTGGGTTGGACTACGAACTCAGCAAACACTGGCCAGGTCTATGTAGCTGGAAATGCTTACTCACTTGGTCTGACCAGCGTTACGTTCTATGCAAAGTGGAGTGCGATTCCATACACCGTAACTTATAGCGCTACTAACGCGACAGGTGGATCCGCACCTCTCGATCAATCAGCCCAAGGTATTCAGAACACGTACAACATCGGACAGAACGCTCCGATCTTGGCGAATACCTCCTTGGTCCGCACTGGATACTCATTTGGCGGATGGGCGGATAACGCCGCTCTTACCGGAACGATTTATCAAAGTGGTGGAACCTACCCAATTTCAACAAACAATGTGACTCTGTATCCAAAGTGGGTCCCAAATACTTACACCGTGACCTACAACGTCAACTCTGCGAGTGGATCACCAAGTAAGGCGACAGATAGTTACACAACCGCAGGGACAGCAATCACACTCGCGACCGTTGGAACCATGGCTAAGACTGGATACGCCTTTACTGGATGGGGACTCTCAGCGGTATCATCCCCTGTCTCTGATTCCTACACCGTGACATCTGATCGAACTCTCTATGCGCAGTGGACGATCCAGAGCTATGCGATCACGTACCTTCCTGGTACCTATGGAACAGGCACAGTCCCTACTCAGGGGAACGTTCTATATGGATCGACGTTCACACTCGCTACCCCAACCGGACTTACTGGCACCGATGGCACGAACTCCTATGCCTTCGTGGCCTGGGACGATGGCAGCGGTACGACGTATGCCGCAGGCAAGAGCTACCTTGTGGCCGCGGCTCCGGTATCGCTCACGGCGCTCTGGACCCGAATTTATAACGTCAAATACTCATTTAACGGTGGTTCGGTTGTGACCCCAATCGCCGACCAGCAGAAGATCAGCGGTGACACCATCACGGTGACCTCGGTCGTTCCGACTCGAACTGGCTATACCTTCATCAACTGGATCGATCAATCAGCGCTCACCGCAGCAGCGGGGGATAGCTATACCGTCACTGCGAATAACTACTTGCTATATGCGCAGTGGAACGCGATTTCTTACACCGTCACCTATGACACGGCGAGTGGAAGCACTCCACCAACCGAGCCAAACCACACAATTGGTCAGATCTTTGCGGTTGCAACTGCTCCAACGAAGAGTGGTTATGACTTCGCTGGTTGGTCAAATGGTTCGACCATCTACGCTGCAGGTTCACCGTTCCAAGTCGGATCATCGAATGTGACACTGCTCGCTACGTGGACAGCCCAGGTCTATCAAGTCTCGTACGACTTTAATGGTGGTTTTGGAACAGCGATCTCGCCAACTAATTACACCTTCGCAACTCCTGCACTCACACTTCCAGCATCAGGACCAACTCGCCCGGATTACACATTTAGTGGCTGGTCGACAGGCACAACTGGCGCAAGCGTTGGTGCGACCTTCACACCAAGTTCATCGATCACCCTCCACGCCGTCTGGGTATCTTCGGTCTATCGACTCATCTTTGATGCTGGATCTGGTTACAGTGATAGCGCAACTGCAAAGGTGACGATCGGTCAACCGATCACGCTTCCATCAGGATCACGTACCAATTACAACCTAGCTGGATGGTCGACACAGCCAGGCGGAGGATCCCTGCTCACAGGAACCTATACGCCGGTAGCTGATGGCACTCTCTATGCGCAGTGGACACTCAAGGTCTTCGTCGTCACCTATAACGGTAACGGCGGAAGCCCAGCTCAGGCATCAGGATCAATGGCCGCTGGTACTTCAACGCCAGTCGTATTGCCGACCGCGACGAGGGCGAACTATGTCTTCACCGGGTGGTACTCCGATGCACAAAGTGGTTATTTGATAGGACTTTCAGGGGCTAGTTATACGCCTACCGATTCCATCACTGCTTATGCCCATTGGATTCAAGCATCCCTAAGTGGCATGGGGGCTGCAACGCAGATTGCTCAAGTCACAGTCCACGCAGGATATGAGAACTCATTCACAGCAGGCAGCAATGGCAGCACCGTGACTTTGTACTACCCAGCAGATGGGCTGCCTGATGGTTCGATCATCACCGCATACCTCGAGAACTCAACTACTCGAGCGAGCACACTGATCACGACTCCGGCGAATCTCATTCTCTCCCTTGTTGTCGCCTGGGTTGCACCTGACGGAACTGTTCCAACAACTGCAACCGGCAAGCCGTTGACACTCACGATCTCGAATCCGAACATCACGACCGGGTCAAAGGTCTATGGATACTTGAGTGGAGTGATGACCTATCTCGGTAATGCAGCAGTCGATGGCACCGCCGTCATCACAATCAGTCAAGATCCAGTCTTGGTTGTTGCGATTACAACACCAGATGCACCTACTAGCGTCACGGCAACGCCAATAAATTCAACATCGGCGACGATCTCATGGAGCGCCCCTGCGGCATCTGGCGGATCTGCCCTTACCGGTTACACCGTCACATCAAGTGGGGGACAGAGCTGTACATCCACAACGACCTCATGCGTCATGAGTGGCCTCACAGCAGGAGTCGCTTACACCTTCACCGTAGCAGCGACGAATGCGCTGGGTACAAGTACCGCGAGTTCGAATTCTGCTTCATTGCAGATTTCAGCTCCTTCAGCACCTGTTGCCCCAGCTCCGGTAGTTGTAGTCGATAACTCGGCAGCAATTGCGGCGGCTGCAGCACAGGCAGCAGCGGATGCGGCAGCGAAGGCGCTGGCTGAGAAGAAGGCACTTGAAGCAGCAGCCAAGGCACTCGCCGATCAGCAAGCAGCAGATGCCGCAAAGGCACTAGCCATCAAGCAGGCGGAAGAAGCAGCAGCAAAGGCTCTCGCAGATCAAAAAGCAGCGGCAGATGCGGCTCTTAAGGCAGCCCAAGAGAAGATGGCAGCAGATGCCAAGGCATTGGCGGATGCGAAGGCAGCAGCGGATGCAGCAGCGATCAAAGCGGCCCAGGATGCAGCAGATGCTTCTGCGAAGGCTGCAGCAGAGTTGCAGGCAGCAAAGGATGCCGCTGCGGCAGCAGCAAAGGCAGCAGCGCTAGCCAAGCCAGCGGTGACTCTCTACTCGCTCACACCAAAGCTCACTCTCAGCGCCTACGACGCTGCATATCTCAAGCGATACGTCAGTTCTCTCAAGAACGGTGCGGCTGTGACCTGTGTTGGTTATATCTATAAGACGGGCACGACCCTGGCGAAGGCGACCGCTCTTGCAAAGAGCCAGTCAACGGCAGTCTGTGCCTTGATGAAGAAGATCAATAAGACGTTGAAGACATCCATCGCGCTGGTGGATTCTTCGAAGGCGCCGAAGGGTGCAGTCGGGGCTAAGTGGGTAGCGGTGAGCTACCGCATCGATGGGTTTAAAACGAGGGGTTAACCCTCGCGACGACTGCTTGCTCGCGTTCTAACCTTGAACGCGAGCAGTACTGCTTGTGTTGACCGTCGATTGGATGATGATGAATGTAGCGCGCCACTCGGGCCGGATCGCTCGGACTCTGATCGTCACCCTGCTCTCATCGATCTTTGTTGCGCTCTTTGCACCTACCTCATTCGCTGCAACGGGTGACCTCGATACAACTTTTGCTTCATCCGGATTCTTAACGAGCAAACTCGGCACCAGTAATCAGATCTTCTCCATGACCTTTGATAGCTCGGGACGCATCGTTGCCGGCGGCACCGCAGTAATTAACGGCTCATACCGTTTTGTTGTGGTGCGATATCTTGCAAGTGGCGTCATTGATACTACCTTTGGAACAAATGGCTACGCCACCGCAAGTATTGGCACCCGTGATCGCATCTTCTCGATAGCTATCGATAGCACTGGCAGAATCGTTGCCGGCGGTGGGACCATCATCTCTAATATCTGGAAATTTGCCCTGCTCCGCTTTCTTCCTAATGGCGCCCTAGATACCTCATTTGGAAGCTCTGGCTTCACGACATCTACTCCTGGAATAAACGACCAGATCACCTCGATCGCAATCGATTCCAGCGATCGAATTATTGCCGGGGGATATGCTGCAATCGGAGGGTCTTATCTCTACCACTTTGCCTTGGGTCGATATCTCTCAACGGGAGTTTTAGATACAACCTTTGGAACCTCTGGGTTCAATACAACAACTTCCGGAACCAGTGATCAGATCCATTCAATCCTCATCGATAGCGCAGGTCGAATCATCGCTGGCGGATCAGTGACGAAGACAAATCAAAAGTTTGCCCTAGCCCGATACCTAGCAACGGGAGCTCTCGATACAACCTTTGGAACCTCTGGGTTCACACTCAACACTCCCGGGACTAGTGATCAGATAAATTCATTAGCAATCGATAGCAGCGGTCGCATTCTTGCTGGCGGATATGCAACCACCAGCGTTGCTTATGCATATCACTTTGCCATAGCACGCTACACATCAAGTGGAGCGGTCGATACCTCTTTTGCCACGGCTGGCTTTAATACTACGACCGTTGGTTCGGCGGATCAGATTGATTCAATTGCACTCGATAGCCAAGGGCGAGTGATCGCCGGCGGTTGGTCCACTAACGGAAATATTCAACCGATGACGCTCGCTGGTTATCTTGCTACTGGTGCGATCGACACAACATTTGGTACATCAGGTTTTACTACTGCGACTCGAGGCAATAGCGATGCGATCAATGCAGTACTCATCGACGGCAATGGAGCGATCTATGCAGGTGGTGAGGCCTTCATCAATAATGACGCCAACTTCTTGCTCGCTCGATATGTAGGGCCACCAAGAACACAATCTGCTCTCACAATCACCACAACTACAGGAACGTACGCAACTCCGCTCACTCTCTCTACCGCTGGGGGAAGCGGCAGTGGATCCATCAGCTACTCAACAACCACCCCTGGATGTGCAATCTCAGTTACTGGCGTTCTAACCGAGACTGGGACCCTGAGCTGCACCGTTGTCGCAAGCAAGGGTGCAGATAGCGCCTACCTTGCTCTCCAGAGCCCTCCAACAGTCATTACCTTAGCCAAGGCCCCATTGGCAGTTATTCCTAGCGATACCTCGACAGTCTATGGATCTCTTGCACAGTATGACTTCACCTATCAAGGCTTTGTGAATGGCGAATCCGTCACGGCCTCCTCTTTCACAACGGGACTTATCGCACCACTCTGCTCCTCATCAGATACTTCGACGACGAGCGTTGCACAATCTCCACTTGCCATCACCTGTAGCGGGGGATCGGCTCAGTTCTATTTCTTTACCTATCCAACTGCTGGTCGTATGACTATTAGCCCACTGCCGATAACCGTGACCCCAGTTCTTGGACAGAGCAAGACCTTCGGAACTACCGATCCAATACTGAATTACAGAGTTATCTCTGGCGCTCTAGTCAGCGGTGAGACGCTCACCGGGGGACTTTCTTATGAAGGATCTGGTGAGAGCGCGACAGTTGGATCTCACACCTACACCCTTGGGACTCTGGCAAACCCAAACTATGCAATCTCACTCGTTCCTGGCGATAGCTTCACAGTGAACGCGGTTATTCGCACTCAAACCGTCGTGCCGCCAGTTGTGATTCCTCCAGTGGTAGTTCCGCCTATTGTGGTGCCTCCAATCGTCGTCCCACCCGTAGTTGTGCCACCAATCGTCGTCCCACCAGTAACTCCACCCGTCGTAACACCTCCAGTGGTGACGCCGCCCATTGTTCTACCTCCAGTAGAAGTCCCAGTGGTGACCCCAGTTGATGATGGAGTGGTGAGTAATGACTATTGCGAAATCGATCAACCAGAACCAAAAGCAGATCCTGCTCCGTCTCAACCGCCTGCCGGAGCCCTCATAACAACCCAAGGCGGGATCTCGACTTCCGACCTTGCCTTAAAGACAGATGTACCAAAAGTACGAGCAAAGGTCGAGATAGTTACTAAGCCTGATCTCATCATTCATTCGATGACTCCCAAGCTCTTATTGAGTAAGAAAGATGCGCTTCTTCTCAAAAAGCTGGAAGAGAAGGTCGTACAAGATGATCAGATCAAATGCGTGGGATATATCTATAAGCAGGGCACTACTGTGGCGAAGGCCACTGCTCTCGCCAAAAGCCAGGCCACTGCTCTCTGCCTGATGATCAAGAAGAAGACGAAGGCAAAGACGATAGTCACCATACTCGATTCGTCGAAGGCGCCGAAGGAGGCAAAGAGTTCGAAATGGCTGGTCGCAACATATGTTATGAGGTATCGATATTAGGGGACTGCCCATTAAGAAACTCTCAATCTCATACATTCACAAGAAAGGTCTCTGACCATGATTATCTATAGCTCGATTGTTGCAAACTTAACTCGCAAGACTTTTACTGCTGTTCAAGATCACAATTACGAAGAGGTGCTCAAGGGTGTTGCATCCAAGGGCCTCACTCATCGATTTGCTGGCCCCAACTCTCTTGGTGGAGTACGCCACGATAAAGAGGCATTTGGTCGTTGGTTAAGGCGAGTCGGCACTGTTCTTCCGGATTTGAAGTTTGAAGTGAAGGATGTGCTCGTCCATGGCGGACCATGGAATACCACCGTCATTGCGCGTTGGGTTGCTACCTGCACCTTGGCTAACGGAGATCCATACTCAAATCCTGGCGTGCACGTCATTAAGTTGCGTTGGGGTAAGGCATATGACTTCGATGTCTATGAAGATACTTATGCAGTCACGAATGGACTTGAGAAGCAAGGAAAATCAGGAATCAGCGAGGCGACTGCCTCTCAGATCGTTAGTTAGACCCGAGTGACGTCTGCGCCGAGGCCACGTAAGTCCTCGGCAAAGTCGGGATAACCCCGATCAACATGGAAGCCATCTTCTACGATCGTGATGCCTTCGCTGACAAGGCCAGCTAGAACGAGCCCTGCACCAGCGCGAATATCGGTTGCTAGTACAGGAGCTCCCGAGAGCTGTTCAATCCCGTTAATGGCTGCATGATGGCCATCGACAGTGATCGTCGCACCAAGGCGCTTGAGTTCATTGACGAACATGAAGCGACCTTCAAAGACATTCTCGGTGACGAGGGCATGGCCATCGGCAATCGCATTCATGCAGATAGCCATAGGCTGCAAATCAGTAGGAAAACCAGGATAGGGAAGGGTTGCAACATCCACCGCCGTGGGCCTGCGATCCATCTTTACTCGGAAACCATCAGCGGTTGTGGTGATGACAGCGCCAGCTGAGACGAGTTTGTCGAGTGGAATCTCTAGATGATCGGGACGACCACCAACGATCGTGATATCTCCTTGAGTCATTACTGCAGCAAAGGCCCATGTACCTGTGACGATTCGATCGGGAAGAGTCGCATGTGAAGCAGGCGAGAGTCGATCAACGCCATCGATTGTGATCGTAGATGAACCAAGCCCTTCGATCTTTGCGCCCATCTTGATCAAGTACTCACCAATATCGGCGATATCAGGTTCGCGAGCGGCGTTCTCGATGACGGTGCGACCTTTTGCAAGAACTGCAGCGGTCATGATGTTCTCGGTTGCGCCGACGCTTGGAAATTCGAGTTCGATCGTTGCA
Organism: Actinomycetes bacterium; assembly: GCA_037134155.1. Taxonomy (GTDB): domain Bacteria; phylum Actinomycetota; class Actinomycetes; order Nanopelagicales; family Nanopelagicaceae; genus PALSA-747. The sequence continues at coordinate 6,132 of JBAXMU010000021.1, read as the reverse complement.
CCAGTAAGACCTGCTGGAGCTTTTGCTAGAACATATCCATGTTCAGAGCGAACTTCGGCGCCAAGTGCTCGAAGCCCTTCGATGTGAAAATCAAGACCACGAGAACCAATCGCATCGCCACCAGGGAGTGCAACATCGGCCTCACCGACGCGAGCAATCAGTGGACCAAGGACATTGATCGATGCGCGCATCTTTCGCACCAAGTCGTAATCGGCTTTATGGCCGGGAACTTCAGGGACATCGATAGTGAGAGTGTGAATCGCGGGATCATGGACGACGGTGCAGCCAAGGCGTTCGAGGAGTTCGGACATAATGCCGACATCTGCGATATCAGGAACATTCGAGAGCGTATTTCTGCCAGGGGCAAGGAGAGAGGCGGCCATCAACTTTAAGGCTGAATTCTTCGCTCCTCGTACCGCGACTGATCCAGAGAGGCGAGCGGGGCCAACTACGCGAAAGCTATCTGCGCTCATGTCCACTCCTTTCCAGACTCGATCGTTACAAGTGGTCGTATTCTAGTTGTTCGCCTAGGCTGAACCCATGGTTAACCTCACGCGCATCTATACGAAAACAGGCGACGATGGCACAACATCCCTCGGGGATATGTCTCGTACCTCAAAGAACGATCCACGCCTTGAGGCATATGCCGATGTTGATGAAGCGAACTCCTCGATCGGAGTTGCGCTCTCGCTAGGTCAGATCAGCGATGAGGCGATCATCAAGCTCTTGGTCCGCATCCAAAACGATCTCTTCGATGTTGGCGCAGATCTCTGCACCCCAGTGATCGATAACCCGGAATTTGAACCATTGCGCGTCTTGGAATCTCAGGTCACATACCTTGAGAGCCAGATCGATCATTACAACGAATCTCTCGAACCACTTCGTTCCTTTGTCTTGCCATCAGGTACCCCAGCAGCATCACTGCTTCACGTATCACGTACCGTAGTTCGTCGCGCCGAGCGCTCGACCTGGCACGCAATTCACTCATTCGGTGGTGGCGTAAATCCGCTCACAGCGAAGTACCTCAATCGTCTATCTGATCTTCTCTTTGTCTTGGCTCGCGTTGAGAATAAGTCGATCGGTGATCAGCTCTGGGTTCCAGGAGCGAACCGCTAACTTCGCTTAGAAGTGGTTGAGATCGCTGGTGTAAGTGAAGCCAGGAACTGTCTCGGTCGCAGCCTGTGTCCAGCACGAGACGGTAATGCCGCCAACGCTGAGGTTGTAATTTGTTAACTCGGTTGCGATGCGGACTGATGTTGCATCAAAGAGCGCCTGTGCTTGCTCTGAAGTAATTGTCCCAGCAACTGATTGCGCGGCGATCGCCTTAGTCTCAGCAGCACTGAGTGCGGCCACGATGCTATTGATCTTTGATCCTGCGATCTGCGTAAGTGAATTACCGGAAGCAAGTTGGTTATAGAAGCTATCTTGGCTGATTCCCAAGATCTTCAAAATTTCAGCAATGTGTGGAATCAATGGCTCGTTACTGACGAGAATGACGGGCAGAACTGTTTTTGCCTTCGTGGCCGGAGCCAAAGTGCGCAGTGTCCCGTACTGAATCATCGTGGTGACATCGGCAGGGTTCGGACCATAGACCTTTGAATTGATCTCCCAATATTGGCATTCACTATCTGATCCCACGTAGACCGCACCGCAAGCCATTCCCGTGCACTGCTTAACAGTCTTTGCAAGGGTGGTCTTCGCACTGAGCAAGCTGACTAACTGGGTGCCAGAAGGGATATATGCATAGACGCCATTATTTGCGGCATATCCCTTTGGTGGCCAGACAATCTTTGGTACCGGAACAACAGTCTTCTTAACAACGGGCTTTCTGACTATTGGTTTGCGGACTACAGGTTTCTTCACAATCGGCTTCTTCACAATCGGCTTCTTCGTCACCGTGGTGGTCGGCTTCGCTGCAGGCTTCGCTGTCGTCTTTGCAGTCGGCTTAGCGGTTGGCTTAGCGGTTGGCTTAGCGGTTGGCTTAGCGGTTGGCTTAGCAGAAACTTTAGGCGTGACCTTTGGCGCCGGTGTAGCGGCGAATGCAACACCTTGCATGAGTAAGGCAGCGAAGATCGCCGCACCGATCGCTTTTCTTCTCATTCTTTTGACCACTTAAATGATCGAACCGAGAGAACCGTGCCGATGATTAACCAGATGACGAGGATTAGCGCGATCTTTCCGATCTCCCAACTATGTCCTGGCTCTTTCAGAGCAAAGGAATCTGGCAAGAAGACTGATCGCATTCCTTGAGTGAGCCACTTGAGTGGGAAGACCGCTGCGATATCTTGCATCCACTTTGGTAGATCTGAGAAGATGAAGAAGACGCCAGAGATGAATTGAAGAATGATCACAATAGGGGAGACGGTCGCAGATGCACCACGGCCGCTCTTTGGAATAGAAGAGAAGGCGATTCCCAAGACAGTTGAGCAGGCGCTACCGAGCACAATTAACCAGATAAAGCGGAGCCAGAGCGCGGCAGAGGTTGGCAGATGCAATCCAAAGCTAAGCGCACCAAAGCCGAGAAGAAGAGTGACTTGGAAGAGCATGGCCGCAGTAACAACGATCGCCTTGCCGATGAAGTAAGAGATCGGCGAGAGCGGTGTGCCACGAAGGCGCTTGAGCGTGCCAAGGTCTCGGGACATTGGAATCGAGATCGCTAATTGCTGGAAACCAGTATTTACCAAGCCTGAAGCGACCATGCCCGCGACAAAGTATTGGCTGAATGTGACACCAGGTGCGATCTTATTTTTGAAGACCGATCCAAAGATAAAGAGCAGGATGACCGGGAAGGCGAGGGTGAAGACGACTGATTCACGCTGGCGTAAGAACTGTTTGATCTCAAGGCCACCACGAAGTAATCCAAGTTTGATCGTTCTCATAGCTCACCGATCATTCCGAGATAGATATCTTCAAGCGAAGGACGAGTGATCGCGAGGTCTGGAATCTCACCGTCAAGACGGGAGGCGAGCGTCTTCACAAAATCTGTAGGGCTCTGGGTCTGTTCACTTCGAGGCTGGCCGCTTTCACTCCAGGTCACTCGAGCTGGCGCAGTCGCGCGACCACCAAGGAGTTCTGGTGTTGCAATCTCAAGAACGAGGCCCTTGTTGATGACAGCAACTCGATCCGCAAGCGCTTCAGCTTCGTCGAGGTAATGAGTAGTGAGCAGAATCGTTGTGCCTTCATCGCGGAGTGCGCGGATTAATTCCCAGAAAGCGCGTCGTGCCTCGGGGTCAAAACCAGTTGTGGGTTCATCGAGGAAGAGAATCTCTGGGCTACCGATAATCCCAAGTGCCACATCCAAGCGGCGACGTTGACCACCAGAGAGAGTGGCAACCTTTGCCTTTGCTTTTTCGCTAAGTCCAACGAGATCGATCACATGATCAGGATCTTTCGCTTTGGTGTAGTAATTGGCGAAGTGATGGACAGTCTCAGCGACGGTGAGGTCGGGTGCATCAGCGGCTGATTGCAGAACGATTCCGATCCGATTGCGCCAGGTGCGATCGCCAGATGCTGGCTTTGAAGGATCTTCACCAAGAACCAGTACTTCACCAGCATCGCGGGTTCGGTAACCTTCAAGAATTTCTACGGTCGTGGTCTTGCCGGCGCCATTAGGTCCCAGGATTGCAAAGATTTCTCCTTGGGCTACCTCAAGATCAATCCCCGCAACTGCATCTTTTCCAGCGTAACTTTTGCGCAACCCCTTAACCGAGATCGCTGCGCGCTGAGATGTCATATCCCCATAATAGCCTCATAATTAGGGGGTGAGCCCGCGTAGAAAACCTCAACCAGACCGCAATGCACGCGGTGGCACCAAGGGTGGTAAGGCCGGGGGAGAAGAACGAAACGTTGAAGATGTTGGTCTGAGTTTTCAAAGTACCGAAGAGCACTCTGATGGCATCTACTGCGTCCGCCGAATCACAGGATCAAGTTCGAATAAGCCTTATCGTTGCCCAGGCTGCGATCAATTAATTCCTACTGCAACACCACACGTTGTTGCCTGGCCCGAAGATGACATTGATAGTCGCAGACATTGGCATACGCCATGTTGGGCAAAGAAAGATAAACGCAAGCCTCGAATCGAACGCACTCGTAACGCGCCTCGCTTCTAATTCTTAAAGGTGAGTTCCGAAATTAATGCAAGAACTTCATGACGCCGGTGATGAATTTATCGGCAAACTTTGTCCGCTTAAATGTGGTGAATGCGATTGGAAGTCCGAAACGTTCTGAGACGACAGATCGCAAGTAGGTAAATTCATGGAGACCTTCAGGTCCGTGAATGCGGCCATATCCACTATCTTTCACGCCGCCAAAAGGCACGCTCGCGATGCCAGCAAAGCCAATCACCGAGTTGATCGAGACCATACCGGTCACCAACTTTGATGCGATCTGCTCACCATTGCGCTTAGACCAGACCGATGCACCAAGGCCATAGCGAGTTGCATTCGAAAGGCGTACCGCTTCATCCATAGTGGCAACGCGGTTGATCGTCAGGGTCGGCCCGAAGGTCTCATCGGTAATAGCGAGTGAATCCTCAGGGACATCCAACATGATGGTTGGTTGAACATATGGAGGCTGTACCGAATCAGTCCCGCCAATCAAGAACTTCGCGCCCTTAGCGGCGGCATCATCGATATGGCTCTGAATCACATTGAGCTGAGATGGCATTGTTGCTGGGCCATAATTCTTATTGACTCCAGGGTGGATCTCTTTCGCCATCGCACCGATCGTCTGAATGAATTCATCGGCAACATCGTTATGAACATAGACGCGTTCGGCGCCGATGCAAGTCTGACCAGCATTCGACATCGCAAGCCATAAGGCGTATTCAGCAGCCTTCTTCACGTTGGCATCCCGATCAACAATGACGGGATCTTTTCCGCCACATTCAAGGACTGTTGGAATCATTCGTTCGGCAGCTGCTGCAGCGACCTTTTTGGCGGTGCGGGTTGAGCCAGTGAAAGCGATCTTGTCGACATCCGAATTAGTGAGTGCCGCACCTGTTGCAGCGAGCCCTGTGACAACGTGGAAGATATCGGAAAAGGGAGCGACCTCGGCAAATGTGTCACCAAGCCACTGACCAACACCAGGGGTGTATTCACTTGGTTTAAAGACGACGGTATTACCAGCCGCTAATGAGTAAGCGATCGATCCCATGGGAGTGAAGACGGGGTAGTTCCACGGACCAATGACTCCAACAACTCCATATGGTGCGCGCTCTACTCGAGCCTTCATATTCGCCATGATCAACCCAGGATTGCGACTTACTGGAGCTAAATAACGGGCTGCATTCTTTGAGGCCCAATCGAGATGGCCAATCGCGAGTGAGATTTCTAAGGTCGCATCGCTAAGTGGCTTACCTGTCTCAAGAGCGACGAGCTCGGCTAATTCGCCGAGGCGCTTGGTGAGTACTGAATTCCATTTGGTGAGGATCTGCTTGCGGCCTCTGAAACCAAGGGCCTGCCACGCCTGACTGCTCGCATGGGCTCTAGCGACAGCAGCAGCCACCTCATCAGGTGATGTGTTGCGATAGCGGGCAATCTCTTCACCGGTCGCAGGATTATGGCTTGGAAAATCAATCAGGGCGGTAGTACTCATGGAGTAACTGTAAACTCTTTGCGTGCCAGAGTTAATACGTCCCAGCAGTATTTTGCCGGCCGATAGGCGTGAGATCTCCTTTAAGACCGCCGATGGCCTCACCCTCGTTGGGGAAGTAGCGTCACCACTTGGCAAGCGCCGCGCGACACTGCTCTGCCTACATCCCAATCCCACTGGCGGCGGGATGATGGATAGCCATATTTATAAGAAGGCAAGCAACCGACTTCCGGAGATGGCTGGAATAGAAGTCATTCGATTTAATACCCGCGGCACCGAGAGCGCTCGCGGAAAATCTGAAGGTACGTATGACAATGGCGGCCTAGAAAAGTACGATGTTGAAGCAGCAATTAACTTCGCCTTTGATGAATGCAACGCAGAAATTCTTTGGGTTGTGGGTTGGTCATTCGGAACCGATCTTGCACTACGTCATGCACGCGATCCACGTATTAAAGGAATCATCCTTTTGAGTCCACCACTCATGACGGCGCAAGAGAGTGACTTGCAATGGTGGGCCGCTGATGGTCGTCCAGTGATCGC
>JBAXMU010000020.1:0-21062 GCA_037134155.1 Actinomycetes bacterium | reverse complement strand
GAACTCGCCTCACGCCTTGCAACAAGTTCAACACTGCCGATCATGCTCGATTCGACTGAGCCTGATGTTCTCAAGGCTGGTCTAGAGCACCTGGGTGGTCGCAGCATCATCAACTCTGTGAATTATGAAGATGGCGATGGACCAACAAGTCGATTCGCTCGCATCATGCCGCTCGTAAAAGAACATGGGGCGGCAGTTGTCGCTCTCACCATTGACGAAGAAGGTCAGGCCCGAACAAGTGAGTGGAAGATTCGTGTCGCCACCCGACTGATCGAAGATCTCGTAAATAACTGGGGCATGGCGGTAGAAGATATTCTCATCGACTGTCTCACCTTCCCGATTGCTACCGGACAAGAAGAGACCCGACGTGATGGCATAGAAACGCTGAGCGCTATCGCCGAGCTCAAGAAGATATACCCAACTGTTCAAACGACGCTTGGTGTCTCAAACGTCTCCTTCGGACTAAATCCCGCAGCCCGAATCGTTCTCAACTCAGTCTTCCTTGCCGAGGCAGTGATCGCCGGTTTGGATTCAGCGATCGTTCATCCTTCAAAAATTACTCCGATGGCCCGCATCGCAGAGGATGTAAAGGGAGTCGCGTTAGATCTCATTTACGATCGTCGTGAATATAACGAAGCTGGTGACCTCACCTACGATCCACTCTCCAAATTCCTCGAACTCTTCGATGGTGTCGAAGTGAAATCAAGCAAGATCTCTCGTGCTGCAGAATTGGCTGCGCTCCCATTAGAGAAGCGACTTGAACGTCGAATCATCGATGGCGAAAAGGTTGGATTGGAAGCAGATCTTCAGGAGGCTATGGCTGTAGGTATCAAGCCTCTTGCCATCATCAATGATCACCTTCTAGCAGGAATGAAAGAGGTTGGCGAACTCTTCGGTCGCGGCGAGATGCAATTGCCATTCGTTCTCCAAAGCGCTGAAGTGATGAAGAGCGCAGTCGCTATCCTCGAACCTCATATGGAGAAGTCCGATGATGAGGGTCGCGGTTCAATCCTCTTGGCTACGGTTAAGGGAGATGTTCACGATATTGGTAAGAATCTTGTCGATATCATTTTGAGCAACAATGGCTATACCACTGTCAACATTGGTATTAAGCAGACGATTAATCAGATCATCGATGCTGCGACCGAGAACAATGTAGATGTCATCGGCATGTCAGGGTTGCTTGTTAAGTCGACCGTCATCATGAAAGAGAACTTAGCCGAGCTCCAATCTCGCGGTCTTGATCAGAAGTGGCCAGTAATTCTCGGGGGAGCCGCGCTCACTCGTAGCTTTGTTGAAGATGATCTCGCCAATGCATTCCCAGGGACCGTTCGTTATGCGAAAGATGCCTTCGAAGGTCTGCGCTTGATGGATGCCATGATCGGTATGAAGCGCGGCGATGCAACTGCTTCACTTCCGCCACTGCGAGAACGCCGTACCCCAAATACTCGGTTGAACCGCGAGGTAAATACCGACACTGCGAGATCCGATGTATCGCCAACTAATGCCTTGCCAAAAGCACCGTTCTACGGATCTAGGATCGTTAAGGGTATTCCGCTTCAAAATTACCTTGGCATGCTCGATGAGCGTGCACTCTTCGTTGGTCAATGGGGTCTTAAGGGAAATCGTGGCGAGTACGAACGTATGGTTGAGGAAGAAGGCCGACCACGGCTTCGTTCACTTCTCAATGATGTCCAATCTAACGGTTGGCTCAATGCCGCAGTTGTTTACGGATATTTCCCTTGTTATAGCGAGGGTAACGATCTGGTCATCCTGCATCATGAAGGTCCACTCGAAGGTACCGAACGCGTTCGGTTCACCTTCCCAAGGCAGACACGAGATCGCAGATTGTGTTTGAGTGATTTCTTCCGAAGTAAGGAGTCGGGCGAGATCGACACCGTGGCATTCCATGTGGTGACGATGGGCGAATCGGTAAGTCAAGCGACTGCCAAACTCTTTGAAGCGAACAATTATCGCGAGTACCTCGAGCTCCATGGCTTGTCCGTTCAACTCACTGAAGCACTCGCCGAACACTGGCATGCTCGAGTCCGTGATGAGATGGGCTTCTCGCAAGAGGATTCACCACAATTGCCAGAGATTCTCGATCAGGGATATCGCGGCTCTCGCTACTCATTTGGTTATCCCGCTTGCCCAGATCTCGAACAACAGAAGCAACTCTGCGAGCTCTTGGAGCCAGAGCGCATCGGCGTGCTCTTATCGGAGGAGTTCCAACTCCATCCCGAACAATCCACCTCGGCCATTATCGTGCACCACCCGGAAGCGAAATATTTCAACGCAACGTGACCTTCCCAGCGATCTTCTTCGATATGGATGGGACGCTCGTTGATACCGAGCCCTATTGGCTGATAGCTGAAAGATCGCTGATGGCTGAGTTCGGACATGAGTGGTCGCTCGAAGATCAGAAGCATTGTCTCGGTGGACCCCTTCCACGTGTTGGTGCCTATATGTTCGAATTGGCAAAGAGTGAGAGCCCGGAGTTCTTTGTTCGAGAACTCGTTGACAGAGTTGAGTCACAATTTTTTGCAGGACTGAATTTCATGCCTGGGGCGAGAGAACTTATGGAAGAGATTTATGCGGCAGGTATTCCGATGGGGTTAGTTTCAGCAAGTCCACGCAATCTCGTGGATGCCACATTGAAATCCTTAGACCGCGACTATTTCGTCGTCTCAATTAGTTCTAATGAGGTAAGTGAGAGCAAGCCGAATCCGGAGTCATATCTGAAGGCGGCAGCCGCTCTCGGTGTTGAGATCAGAGACTCTCTCATTCTTGAGGATTCAAGACCTGGAATCGCCGCAGCTCAAGCGAGCGGCGCACTAGTACTCGCCATTCCACACTTGGTTGATGTTGCAGAACATCCGCGAACTCTCGTAGTGGACTCTTTAGTAGACTTAAACCTCGAAGATATAGCAACGATGATGCACGAACGGATATCTCAATGAACCCCAGCGAAAAGGCACTCTTCCATTATGGCGATCGCGTTCAGCTCACCGATGCCAAAGGAAAGCTACATACGATTACGCTGAAAGAGGCCGGGGAGTGGCATACTCACAAGGGATGGTTGATTCATGACCAGATCGTTGGGCTACCCGAGGGTTCGGTTGTCGAAACCACAGCAGGACTGAAGTTCCTGGCCTTTCGACCGCTCCTTGCTGATTACGTTCTTTCTATGCCGCGCGGTGCAACAATCGTCTATCCCAAGGATGCCGCGATGATCGTGGGGATTGCAGATATCGCCCCTGGATCAAGAGTTCTCGAGGCAGGCGTCGGTTCTGGCGCTCTCACCATCTCACTATTGCGAGCTGTCGGACCGGAAGGTTTGGTCGATTCTTTTGAACGTCGAGACGACTTCGCAGATATTGCTCGAAAGAATGTTGGAGATTACTTCCGCGAGGTTCCTAGCAATTGGTCTCTGACTGTTGGGTCACTTCAGGATGAGGTTGATCGCAATAGGAAGTACGACCGCATCGTCCTGGACATGCTCGCCCCATGGGAGTGCGTTGATATGGCGCAAGAGGTTCTGGATCCCGGTGGAGTTCTTCTTGCATACGTAGCCACCACTACTCAACTCTCTGAGATGGCCGAGACCATTAAGAACTCTGCAGCTTTCACAGAACCCGAGAGCACAGAGACAATTGTTCGCGGTTGGCATCACGAAGGTTTAGCGGTTAGACCACAACACCGAATGATCGGACACACTGGTTTCCTGATCATGGCGAGAAGACTGGCTCCGGGCGTTACTGCACCACTTCGTCGACGTCGCCCATCAAAGGGCTCGTATGGATTACCGGCAGAGGAAGAGACTACTTCGTAGCAAGTAGATCTACGACGAAGATTAAAGTCTCATTTGGAGCAACTGGACCTGAACCCGCTGCGCCATATCCAAGTGCTGGCGGAATGAGGAGTTCGCGGCGTCCGCCGACCTTCATACCGACCATACCTTGCTGCCAACCAGGAATCACTTGACCCAATCCAATTGTCAGTGGGGTTCCGCGAGTCCACGATGAGTCGATGATCGCACCGTTAGACCAACCCATGAGCACATAATGAGTCGTGACAGTTGCACCCGGGGCGACTGATGCACCGGATCCGACAACGAGATCCTTACTCTCAAGCGTTGTTGGTGGAGCATCGGTTGGCTTCACAATAGTTGGAGCGCTTCCGAGAGATCCGGTTACGGCTGGGAAATTGACTGCTGCAGGCTCGGTAGTCACAGTTGCCTTTCGGGTAGTGGATCCGCCATTGGTGGTGCATCCGGTGAGAAGAAGCGAAGTTGTCACAGCGATGGCTCCGAGACCAGCAACGGTGCGGAGAGCGAAACGGCGATTTTCCATGTCCGCAGAATAGCAAAGGCGGGCCGACCCTCTATCTTTAAGCCATGAGCGAGTCCGGGGTAGAGAAGAGCGAACGGCTCATCAATCTGACCATGGCCCTGCTCGCCAGTCGTCGCTTCCTCACAAAGGCTGAGATCTTCAGAAGCGTTGAAGGGTATGCAGGATCGCCAGAGACCATGGAGCGGATGTTTGAGCGCGACAAGAATGATCTCCGCGATCTTGGTCTTGAGATCGAGGTCGGAAGTGAAGATCCGCTCTTTGAGGATGAAGCTGGCTATCGAATAAATCCAAAACGTTATTCACTCGATATCGGAGAACTAGATCAGACCGAACTCGCCTTACTTTCATTAGCCGCTAATCAATGGCAGAACTCATTGCTCTCGAAGAGTGGCCAGCGGGCGATTCGCAAATTTGAATCGATCGAGGGAGTTCAAGAGCCGGTCTCACTCGCTCTACCATTTGTGAAGAGTGAGATCCCCGCAGAGCACTTCGCGCTCTTGTGGGATGCTGTTGAATCTCGCAAAGAGGTCACCTTCACCTACCACTCATTACAATCAACAGTGCGACGCGTCGCACCATATGGACTTGGGCTGCATCAAGGTTTTTGGTACCTGATTGGCCTCGATCTCGATAAATCTGAGATCCGCAATTTTAAGATTGTTCGGATTGATTCAGATTTATCTGCTGGAAAGAAGGCCGGGGTCTTTGATCGACCAACTGACTTCTCGCTCTCCGTTTACTTTGATCGCAGAGACGGAGAAAATGAAGGAGAGGACGCAGTACTGGATATAAGAGTCGGGAAGGCACAAGAGATCCGAGCGATCGCATCTGTCCAACCGCTCAATGATGATTGGGATCGCGCTGAAATTACGTACTCCTCAAGAGGTGAGCTTTTTGAGATGACTGCAAAATCGCTCACCTCTGCGATCATCACAGAGCCTGCCGACTTACGAGAAGAATTTATTCAGTGGCTGAAGGAGAAGCGTCATGGCTGAAACCGCCCTTGAACGAACCTCCCGAGCTCTTGACCTCATTCCCTTTGTCGCAGCAAATCCGGGGTTGAGCATCGATGAACTTGCCTTAAAATTCGAGAGCACTCCATCGCAGATCTTTAAAGACCTCGAGATGCTCTTTATGTGCGGCCTTCCTGGTTACACCCATCTTGAGTTGATTGATATGGAACTCGAAGAGGATTACGTGGCGATCCGAAATCCTCAGAACTTAGATAAGCCGCGAAAACTTTCTCGTATTGAGACCGCCTCTCTCACCTTGGGCTTGGATCTTTTGATTCCGCTCATCGGAGATGAAGAATTGAAACGAAAGGCGGTTGATCTTCGCGGTCGCTTTACGGCGCTGCTGAACGAAGATGCAGAGCCAATTGCGACGGTTATCCAGGGCGAGGAGAACTCACGTGCTGAAGTAGATGCCGTGATTGCACAGGCTCTAGCGCAGCAATCATCACTTGAGATCACATATCGATCCGCGAGCACCGATGAGATATCAACCCGAATTGTTTCTCCGATATCAACGTATGTCGAGCGCAATCATCTCTACACAATTGCATTCTGTTCGAAGGCAGGGGAGGAGCGCCACTTCCGACATGATCGAATCCTCTCGGCGAGGGCTACTGAAGTGAGTGAACGGCAGAAGACAGAACGCCCTCGACTTGTGCTTGAGAAGCCAGATCTGCTTGAGGTAACCGCCCTTTTCGCTCCTCGAAATCGCTACTTCCTTGAGGCCCATCGCTCGATTGTTGAGAGTGTTGTACCTCACGGCTCCGATTTACTTGCCACATTTTCTATCGGCGACTACGAGTGGCTCCTTCGTGAACTACTTGCTCTGCCTGGGCGCGTTGAGGTGCTCGGGCCGCCCGAATTCCTGAGAGAGTTTTATGGGCGGTTGGATGCGGTTCTCAGCCAATACCGCTAACCTTGTGGCAGACAAGCTCGTAGGGCGGCATCAGTCGCTAAGAATGGGGAGTTCTCATGGGTTTAGAGCAGCCAAGTCACTGGCTTTTTATCATTCTTGTTCTGGTCGTACTCTTCGGCGCTAAGCGTCTACCGGATTCTGCCAAATCAATTGCAAAGTCATTAAAAATCTTCAAGTCCGAACTCAAAGATACTGGCGACGATACCAAGCCAGATTCAGACCAGAAGAAGTAGTACCTACATTGGTCACCCAAGAGGGTGGCCGGATGCCTCTTCTCGAACACTTTCGAGAGTTACGTAAACGTATCGTCCGAGCCGCCGCAGCGATTCTTGTTGGCTCTGGCATCGGCTGGGCTCTCTATCCCAAGATCGTAAATAAACTCGCGCAACCAATATGCGATCTTCATCGATCCTCGCTGACTGGAATCGGCCATTGCGGATCGCTGTACGTAAATGGAGTTCTTGGTCCACTCAATCTCCAGGTCACTGTCTCCTTCCTTGTTGGAATCATCTTCTCCTCACCCTTCTGGCTCTATCAACTGTGGGCCTTTGTCGCTCCGGGATTGCATCGCCGTGAGAAGAAATATTCATTCATCTTCATTTCCACCGCGACTCCGTTCTTCTTGGGTGGCGCTTACCTCGGTTATCTCACTTTACCTATCGCCGTTAAGACTCTCTTAGGTTTCACGCCAGCATCACTCAATAACCTGGTGCGATTTGATGACTATCTCAACTTTGTGCTGAAATTGATTCTGGTCTTTGGCGGCGCCTTTGAACTTCCAGTCTTACTAGTGGCGCTCAACATCGCTGGTGTTCTCAGCGGTAAGGCAATTGTGAAACCTTGGCGCATGGCAATCTTCGGAATTGCATTCTTCACTGCCGCATTCTCCCCAACGGGGGATCCGCTCACCATGTCTATCCTCGCGCTTCCTTTGGTAGCCCTCTATTTCGGTGCGGGCGGAATAGCTCTTCTCAACGATCGGCGTAAATCTAAGCGCATGAAGCGGGCTTCAGGGTGAGTCGATTGCCCCTTCTCGTAGTTGCAAATCCACGATCTGGCAGAGGTCGATCTATGAAAATTGCTTCGCGTTTTATCTCACTCGCTAAGATCGAAGGCATTGAGAGCACCCTTGTTGCCGTAAACGGTGAAGATCTCATGCTCTCGAAAATTCAAGAACTTCTGAAGAAGAAAGAGTGGCGCGGTCTTGTTGCTGTTGGGGGAGATGGGTTACTTCACTCACTCCTTCCGATAGTGAAGGAACATGGTCTTCCTTTCACCGTCATTCCTGCAGGTACCGGAAATGATTTTGCTCGGGAGATTGGTTCCAAACGGCGATCACTAAAGGAGAATCTAAATCGCATCCTTGATCAACCAATCCAAATCGACTCTTTTACGGTTAAGAGCCCGTCAGGCGTGCGTCATGGCGCGCAAGTTCTGAGTCTAGGTTTTGATGCCCTAGTAAACGAGCGAGCAAATGCAATCAAGAGCGTGCGTGGCAAAGCAAAATATGTTGTGGCGATGGTCCGTGAGTTGCCCGTCTTCAAGCCCATGCACTTCTCAATCACTGTTGATGGCGTCTCCTACGAACGTGAGGCGATGCTTATAGCGATTGCAAATGGACCAAGTTACGGTGGGGGAATGCTGATCTGCCCGGGCGCCGATCATGCTGATGGCATCTTGGATCTTTTGATCCTCAACCGCGTCAGCACCCTTGAACTTCTCAAAGTTTTTCCAAAGGTCTATTTCGGCAAGCACATTACCCATCCCGCTATCGAGGTAATCCAAGGCAAGCACATTGTGGTTGACGCGCAGGCTAAAGCCTTTGCTGATGGTGAGTTCGTAGGAGATCTGCCGGTCGAGATTCAGGTGGAGCCGGGATCACTTAGGGTATGGAAGTGAGTATCGAGTTATCGCCAGCAGAACGATTTGCGGCAGCCAAGGCTCGTAATCGCTATGTCCAAGTAAGCGCCTTTGCGAATAACTTTCCCTTCTCTCTTGATGATTTTCAGATCGAAGGCTGTCGGGCGCTTGAAGATGGCAAGGGTGTTCTCGTCGCTGCTCCAACCGGCGCTGGCAAGACAATCGTCGGTGAGTTCGCCGCATTCCTCGCCATTCAACAGGGTAAGAAATGTTTCTACACCGCACCCATTAAGGCGCTCTCCAACCAAAAGTTCCAAGATCTCAAGGAGATGTACGGCGAAGAGCGGGTCGGTTTGCTGACGGGTGATCCAACGATGAACTCTGAAGCGCCGCTGGTGGTCATGACCACCGCAGTTTTACGTAACATGATCTATTCTAACTCTCACACGATGCGCGATCTCGGCTTTGTCGTAATGGATGAGGTTCACTATCTCGCCGATAAATTTAGGGGAGCGGTCTGGGAAGAAATTCTCATTCACCTTCCTGAGACGATCCAAGTCGCTTCGCTATCTGCAACCGTCTCTAATGCGGAAGAGTTTGGTGATTGGCTCAATGAGGTTCGAGGAAAGACTGAAGTTATCGTCAGTGAAATTCGTCCGGTTCCGCTCTATCAACATGTTCTCTTTGGTAACCAACTCTTAGATCTCTTTCTAGAGACAGGGAAAATAAATCCAGAGATTGTTCGACTCGAAAAAGATAGCTTCAGACAGGCTCGCGTAAAGTATGAAGCCTCGGGCAAGACCAACCAGAGAAACTGGCGCGAAGAAAGCATCTCTCCAAAGATCCGTCAATTGAATCGTGCCGATGTGATCGAGAAACTCGCGCGCGAAGGTCTTCTTCCCGCAATCACCTTTATCTTCTCTCGCAACGCATGTCAGGCAGCTGTTCATCAATGCCTTGCTGCGGGAATCCGCTTAACTAACGCTGAAGAGAGAGCGCAGATTCGAGAGATTGCTTTTCGAGCAACGAAGAATATTCCAGACGAAGATCTCGCCGTCCTAGGGTTTCACGAATGGCTCGAGGCGTTAGAGCGAGGAATCGCCGCACACCATGCCGGTCTATTGCCATCCTTCAAGGAGACAGTGGAAGAGCTCTTCCAGCTTGGCTTGGTGAAGTGTGTATTCGCTACCGAAACTCTTGCACTCGGTATCAATATGCCAGCACGAACCGTCGTTCTCGAAAAGTTAAGTAAGTGGAATGGCGAGTCTCATGTCTCTGTTTCACCAGGGGAGTACACCCAGCTCACGGGCCGAGCAGGTAGACGCGGCATTGATATCGAAGGAAATGCCGTCATCTTATGGAACAAGGATGTCGATTCGGCATCGGTAGCCGGTCTTGCATCTACTCGTACCTATCCGCTTAAGAGCTCATTCAAGCCAACGTACAACATGACGATCAATCTCATCTCTCAATTTGGCGCAGAGCGGGCTCGAACAAGTTTGGAAGCCTCGTTCGCTCAATACCAAGCGGATAAGGCGGTCGTTGGATTAGCCCGTCAAATCAAACGTAATGAAACGGGTCTCGATTCCTTACTCGAAGAGATGGAATGTCATCTCGGAGACTTCGATGAGTACTGGAGCCTTCGTGCTCAGATCAAGGATCTTGAGAAGTCGATGAATAAGCAGAAGAAGAGCAAGGCTCTCCTTATTGAAGAGGAGATCATCGCAACAAGAAAGGCGATGCGAAATCATCCTTGTCATGGTTGTTCAGATCGCGAATTTCATGCCCGTATCGCGGAGCGCGCCGGAAGACTTCGTAAGGAGATCATTGGTCTAAGCGATCGAGTAAGCAACCGAACTGACGTTATTGCGCGGAGGTTCGATCTCGTACAAATCATGCTGGAGAAGTACGGATACCTCGAAGGGGGAGTCATCACTAAGTGGGGACTCGTTCTTGCAAAGATCTACGGTGAGACTGATCTCTTGATTGCCGAGATGATCCGACGAGGGGCATTCGACGAACTCAACGCATCTGAAATTGTCAGCGTCCTATCTGCGCTCGTCTATGAGGCACGTCGAGATGAGACGCCAAAGGTTCCACATGGTGCGGTGCAGAGGGCGCTCGTCGATCTCACGACAACATGGAATGGCATCCATGAAGATGAAGTTGAAATTGGGCTAGAAGCAATGCGTGAGCCTGACTTCGGCTTCTGTATGGCCTCGTATCGCTGGGCAAGTGGTCACTCACTCTCTGCCATTCTCAAGGGAACTGAATTAACCGTCGGCGACTTCGTTCGCTCGATGAAGCAGATCATTGATCTCTTGCGACAGATCGCGAATGCCACTCCACATCTCGAGGGCGTTGCTCGAACCGCACTTGAGCGAGTCGATCGAGGCATCATCAGTTATGCGGGCGCCGTCGCATGACGCTGCTATTGGTAGACAGTGCATCGCTCTGGTACCGCGCCTATTACGGAATGCCAGATACCTTGGTCTCACCTGATGGCACTCCAGTTAATGCGATTCGTGGTTTCCTCGACATGACAGCGCGACTCATTACTCAATATCAACCAGATCGTATCGTTGCCTGTCTTGAAGGAGATTGGCGTCCAACATGGCGAACCGATCTCTTTCCTGGATATAAAGCAAATCGCGTAGATGAAGAAGGGGAGGAGGATGAGCCAGATACGCTCGCGCCACAGATCCCACTTCTTCTCGACATCCTTGATCTCTTTGGAATGCCGATGGTGGGGGTAGATGATTACGAAGCAGATGATTTGATTGCAACGTATTCGAAGAATGAACCAGGGCCAACATTCATTGTTACTGGAGATCGTGATCTCTTCCAGCTCGTCGATGATCGACGTAAGGTAAAAGTTATTTATCTTGCAAAAGGATTCTCCGCGCAAGAAGTAGTAGATCTCAATTGGGTATCGCAGAAATATGGAATCCCCGGAGAGAGATATGCGCTCTTTGCCATGATTCGAGGCGATGCCTCCGATGGACTTCCAGGTGTTCGCGGCATCGGCGAAAAAGGTGCAGCTGTTATTGCTAATGTTTTTGAAACGATTGAAGGAGCACTAGCGGCGGCGCACAATGAAGATGATCGACTCACGCCGCTTTTGAGAAAGAGATTGATCGAGGGGAGTGAGTACATCGCAATCGCACCAACCCTCGTTCATTGCGCCCTCGATGTTCCACTTCCAAAGATGGAGTTGAAAGTTCCGAAAGCCCCGAAAGATCTCAGCGACATCTACGCCTTTAAGGATAAGTACGGTCTTGGCGCCAGTGTTGATCGATTGATCTCTGCCCTAGGTTGGTAGCCCAGACATTATGTCAACCTACCTTTTATGTATACCGACTTATAACGAGGCCGAGAGCATCGTGGAAATTCTGGAGCGCAGTCTTGCCCTGAATATCAATGGACTTGAGATTCTGGTGATTGACGACTCCAGTCCGGATGGAACTGCAGAACTCGTCTCGAAGATTCAGAGCCCAAAGATTCACATTCTCAATCGAGCGAAGAAGGAAGGATTGGGACCAGCATATTTGGCAGGTTTCCAGTGGGGATTGACCCAAGGATTTGATTTCTTCATTGAGATGGATGCAGATGGCTCCCATCAACCCGAAGAGCTGGCCCGGTTAATAGCCGCAACTCCTGGGGTTGATCTCGTACTAGGAACCCGCTGGATAAAGGGTGGAAAGGTCGAGAATTGGCCGCTATATCGCCGGGCGATCTCACGAATGGGCACCTGGTATGCCGAAATCGCTCTCAAATTGCCTTATAAGGACCTGACAGGCGGCTATCGAATCTTGAGTCGAAAACTCCTTGAAAGTATCGATCTGCACGAAATAGAGACAATTGGTTATGGATTCCAAATTGAAATGGCGATGCGGGCCCATGATTGCGGATTAGTAGTTCAGGAAGTACCGATTACCTTTGTTGAACGGACAAAAGGGAAGTCGAAGATGAATCGGAAGATCGTCCTCGAAGCTCTGGTTCGTACTACGCAGTGGGGTTTCCAACGTAGATTTAATCGCCGATAATCTACATTATGTTAAGTAAATGAAAACCGACCCACTCTTAGTAGCTCTAGTTGATCGCTAGCTCAGAGATCGGCGGACATGAGCAGACGAGATTCCGGTCGCCAAAAGCGCCATCGATACGACCAACAGTTGGCCAGTACTTGCCCTTAGTGCCGATCAATTCACCCGGAATTAAGCCTGTGAGGGTCGCTGGGAAGGCTGCGGCTTCACGAGAGTAACTTCTCTCCCAGTTTGATCCCGCGATAGCCCCAATGGTGTGTGGTGCATGACGGAGAGCCGAATCCTCGACTGCAATCTTTCCATCGATGATCTGGTCGATCTCGGCACGAATGGCGATCATCGCATCGATGAAGCGATTCATTTCGAGGATATCTTCAGATTCGGTTGGCTCGATCATCAAAGTTCCAGCAACTGGGAAGGACATCGTTGGTGCGTGGAAACCAAAGTCCATCAACCGCTTAGCGATATCGTCGACCGTGACGCCAGAGATCTTGGTGATTTCGCGCATGTCGAGAATGCACTCGTGAGCGATAAGTCCATGAGCTCCTGTGTAGAGAATTGGATACGAACTCCTTAGTCGAGCTGCCATGTAATTGGCATTGAGGATCGCTACCTCTGTTGCGTGAGTAAGTCCCTCACCGCCCATCAAACGAATATATGCCCATGAGATCGGAAGAATGCTCGCTGAACCAAATGGCGCCGCAGAGATCGGTCCAGGACCTGTTGCAGGGCCTGCAAGGTGATCAAGTGGATGGTTTGGCAAGAATGGCGCAAGGTGCGCCTTCGCAATCACTGGACCAACGCCTGGTCCCCCGCCACCATGCGGAATACAGAAAGTCTTGTGCAAGTTTAGATGCGATACATCCGCGCCGAACTTTCCTGGTTGTGCAGTTCCAACCAGTGCGTTGAGGTTTGCCCCGTCGACGT
Organism: Actinomycetes bacterium; assembly: GCA_037134155.1. Lineage (GTDB taxonomy): Bacteria > Actinomycetota > Actinomycetes > Nanopelagicales > Nanopelagicaceae > PALSA-747. Next base: position 7,948 of record JBAXMU010000020.1, on the reverse strand, counting down.
AGACCTGTCCCCCTGCATCATGAATCATCGCGCAGATCTCTGAGATCGCAGATTCAAAGACTCCGTGCGTCGATGGGTATGTGACCATCAGTGCTGCCAAAGCCGTTTCATACTCAGCGATCTTCGCCTTCAAATCTTTCACGCTAACATTTCCGTGTTCATCGCATTCAACGACAACGACCTTCATGCCCGCCATCACGGCACTCGCCGCATTGGTACCGTGTGCGCTCGATGGGATCAAACAGATATTACGTGAGTGATCTCCCCGTGAATCGTGATAGTTGCGGATCGCGAGTAGACCTGCGAACTCCCCCTGGCTACCAGCATTTGGTTGCAGAGAAACAGCGTCATAGCCAGTGATCTTGATGAGCCACTGCGAGAGCTGATCAATCAAGAGCCTAGATCCCTTGGACTGTTCTGCCGGAGCAAATGGGTGCAACGAGGCGAACTCTGGCCAGGTGACCGCTTCCATCTCCGTAGTTGCATTCAATTTCATTGTGCATGAGCCGAGCGGAATCATGGTGCGATCGAGTGCGAGATCGCGATCCGCCAATGTGCGCAGGTAGCGCATCATGGAAGTCTCAGAGCGGTAGGTATTGAAGACTGGATGTTGGAGGTACAGCGATTCGCGCTTTAACGCAGGTGCGATCTCTCGAGCCTGACCATCCCCCAGCCCAAGGATCTCAAGGGCGTCACTGAAGACCTCGTTGGTAGTTGTCTCATCGAAGGAGATTCTGATTTGAGTATCCGATACTCGACCGAAGTTGATCTTCTTCTTAGTTGCTGCGGCGTGGATGGCTGCCGCATCTTTCACATCAACCGTGACGGTATCGAAGACATTGTCGTTCCGTGAACCTGATGCGCTCTGCAAACGAGATGCATAGTCATGAATTCGCTCGGCAATTGCGCGAAGTCCAACCGGACCATGCCACATTGCATAGAAGGCGCTCATATTTGCTAGGAGAACTTGAGCAGTGCAGATATTGCTCGTTGCCTTATCGCGACGAATATGTTGTTCGCGAGTTTGCAACGCTAACCGGAAAGCCGGATTACCGTGCGCATCAATACTCTGACCGACAAGTCTTCCAGGAAGTGAACGCTCTAATCCTGCACGCACCGCCATAAAGCCAGCATGTGGACCACCAAATCCCATTGGCACGCCGAATCGTTGTGCAGATCCGACTGCAATATCTGCGCCCCACTCCCCTGGAGCTTTGAGCAAGGTGAGTGCAAGGAGATCCGTTGCGGCGATAACGAGTGCGTCACGTGAATGTGCAAAGTCAGCAACGCTTGAATAATCGATGATCTCACCCGTTGAATCTGGATATTGCACGAGCAAACCAAAGAATTCCCCATCGAAACCATCACGAACGATGTGACCTGAATCAACTTCAACAATTGTGATGCCAAGTGGCTTTGCGCGAGTTGCAACGACCGCCTTAGTCTGTGGGTGTACATGCTCTTCAATGAGGAAGACGGCATCATCGCTAGCTTTAGAAGAACGACGAGCGAGGGTCATTGCCTCTGCTGCCGCAGTTCCTTCATCAAGCATCGAGGCATTAGATAATTTGAGGGCAGTCATTTCACAGATAACAGTTTGGAATGCGAAGAGCGCTTCTAGGCGGCCTTGCGAGATCTCAGGTTGATAAGGCGTGTATGCGGTGTACCAGGCAGGATTCTCAAGGACATTTCGCTTGATAACCGGAGGTGTGATGGTTCCGTAGTATCCGCCACCAATGAGTGAAGTAAAGATCTGATTCTGCGATGCGATTTCGCGAAGTTCTGCGATGACGGCGACTTCACTCTTTGCGGTATCGAGAACTTCAGATAACTGCTTCTCAATCTGAATATTTGCAGGGACAACATCACTGATGAACTTCTTGATATCTGAATAACCTAGGACGCCGAGCATCTGTGCTTCATCAGAGCCAGTTGGCCCGATATGGCGAACTTCAAACTTCTCGCCTTCGTGATTCATGCTCGCTCCCCTAGTTCGTAACGTAGGGGAAGAATATTGGTATTAGGCGCCTTTCGCCTTCCGACGCCGAGAGAGTTCGTCATTGCCGACGTTACCTACGACACCTACTGATTCACCGTTGATCTCACCTTGTAGCGTCGAGAGCGAACCTTCAACCTCGCTCCAGACTCGAGAAATCGCGATACCAAATACGCCCTGTCCCCCTTGAAGGAGATCCACGATCTGATCGGCGCTGGAACATTCATAAATGGTCGTGCCATCGCTCATAAGAGTCATGCTCTCGAGGTCAGAGACTCCCCTGTTCCGGAGGTGCTCAACAGCTGTGCGAATATTTTGGAGTGATACGCCGGTATCTAAGAGTCGCTTCACAATCTTGAGAACGAGAATATCTCGGAAGCCATAGAGGCGTTGCGAACCAGAACCTGACGCGCTCTTAATGCTTGGTTCAACGAGTCCAGTACGCGCCCAGTAATCGAGCTGACGATAGGTAATGCCCGCTGCTACGCATGCCGTAGCACCGCGATAGCCAACTTCGGCTCTCTCGGAACTGGGAACTTTCTCGCTCATCGGAACTCACTTCTATGGGGAATGGCTAAAGCATAGGTTGAGGGTTTCCAATGGGCAATGAGCGACACGCAGGCGCTCCTTAAAGATTCAACTCGAGGTTGAGGGTTAGCCGGCGAAGTCATCTGGGTTGATCTGATCCAAGAATTCGCGGAACTTCTCGACCTCATCCTCGGCGGCGTCAGGGATCTCGATGCCAACGGCGGTAAAGAGCTCAACGGTCGCTAGAACCGGGGTGCCCATGCGAAGGGCCAAGGCGATCGCATCGCTAGGGCGAGCCGAGATCGTCACTCCCCCTTCGAAATTGAGGGCAGCGTAGAAGACCCCATCTCGGATCTCAGTCAGATGAACTGACTCGAGCGGCGAACCAAAGGTTTCGATGACAGTCTTAAAGAGGTCATGGGTCATGGGGCGAGGAGGAAGGACTCCTTGTTGGGCGAAAGCGATTGCGCTCGCTTCAACTGCTCCGACCCAAATGGGGAGGTATCTGATTCCCCCGACTTCACGAAGGAGAACGATGGGTTGATTCGATGGCATCTCAACTCGGACGCCAATCACCTCAACTGGAAGAAGATTGCTTTCGCTCACAAATACTCGAGGTGACTATTTAGAACGATGCAGGCCTGCGCGGACCAATGCGGCATGCAAGCGGACCGAGATGGATGAGAGTTCATTCTGAACTTCCTCAGCGCGAGCCTTGGCATCAGCACCCTTCTGGCGAAGCAACGGCGTGATCACCTGCTCAACAAGTCCGACTTCGCGATCCGCTGCCGTCTTGAAAGAACGCAGGTGACGACCTTCAATTCCAAATGCAGCCATATCGGCAACAGCGCGACCTACTGCAAGAGCATCTGCGTCGTAGTAACGACCCTTCATCGTGATGAGACCAAAGCCTTCAAGTTCGGTGAGCTGCTCTTCTGAGAGTTCGGTGCTCTGCAAGAGTTCAGTACGAGAGAGTCGGAGTTCACTTGCTTCGCCAAAGTGGGACGGGGCAAATTCGCCATCGACAGTAGCGAGGCGTGGTGCGGCAACGCTTCCTGGTACTGATGCAGGAGTTAATCCGCGATCTAGCGCATCCAAATTCTCTTTGATAACGCGAAGTGGGAGGTACTGATCGCGCTGTGCTGCGAGTACATAACGAAGACGATCAAGGTCAACGCTTGTGAACTTGCGATATCCAGATGGCGTGCGTTGCGGATCGATCAGGCCTTCGGCTTCAAGGAAGCGGATCTTTGAAATAGTAACGTCTGGAAATTCACCGCGGAGCTTTCCTAGAACTTCTCCGATGCTCAAATATGCACGTGCTGGAACGCTCATGAATTTCCCTTTCCAGAAAAATATGTCAATCGATACTTGCCAATTTGCACTTCATCGCCGACGACAAGTCGCTCGCGATTTGACGGTTGAGAATTGAGGTACGTTCCATTCAAGCTACCAAGATCAACAATGACGTAGTTATCGCCATCTTTCAGAACTTCAGCATGCTTTCTCGAAACTGTCACATCATCCAAGAAGATCTCTGACTGTGGGTCTCTTCCGATTGAGGTTGAATCACCATTAATCAAGAATCGAGCGCCCTTATTCGCGCCAGCTAAGACCAGCAACATCGCTGAATTCTTGGGAAGTTGGGCGATGATCTCTCGTTCTTCGGCGGACAAGGTCCTGAAGATCTCTTCGATATTGCGCTGATTTCTCACTGATCGCAATGACGAGAGGTGGATTGTGGATGTGAGATCCGGATTGCCAGCAGGTTCTGCATGACCTTCGCCAGGGGTCTTCGGTGAACTACTCACAGAGAACCTCCCGACTCTTTCAGATAGATACCGTCAATATTCCTCATGGGGAAGGTTTGAGGTCAACTGGAGGCTGACACTATTGCCCTCAGGAAGTTAGGTCAAGCGGTGATTTCTAGGTACTCCGCCGCGCTCATCAGATCGGAAGGTGTGCCCGAGATCTCAACATCGGCGATCCAACCCGCACCATAAGGATCAGAGTTGAGAGTTTCAGGAGCGCCATCTAGATCAGAATTGATTGCAACTACCTTGCCACTGACTGGTGCATAAATTTCGCTCACAGATTTTGTTGATTCAACTTCGCCGCAGACAGCCCCGGCAACTAACTGCTCGCCAACCTTTGGAAGTTGGATATAGACGATATCTCCGAGTGCGCCTTGTGCAAAGTCAGTGATACCGATACGAACAACTCCATCTTGACCTTCAGGGCGTTCTGCAACCCACTCGTGCTCTTTTGTGTATTTCAAATGATCCGGAGCTGTAGCCATGAACGAATTATTCCCTTTCGGTCGAGAGTGCCTCGCGCGTGTAATCAAGAGCTGTTACTAGGTACAACCCTATCCCCCAGATCGCAAAACTCCATCCCAGAATATGAGCGAATCGTCCTGGCCCGCGATCTGATTGAAGGAGAAGCAATGGGAAGGCGTAGAGCAGATTGAATGTGGCAGCCTTTCCGAGGAAGGTGACCGTGAAGATCTCCCCGGACTTTCTCTTCTTGTAGATGAGCGCAAGGCCAACCCAGATATCTCGGAGAATCAAGGTCACAACAACCCACCAAGGGATGTAGTTGCGGATCGCAAGAGCAATAACCGTGGCTGCGATATAGGCCCGATCAATCGTCGGATCCATCGCCGCCCCAAGAGCAGATTCCTGCTTCAGCGCTCTTGCGACCTTGCCATCTGCGTAATCAGTGAATGCGCCAAAAGCGAGAACCGCAAAGCTCCAGCCAGGATTATGTTGCGAGAGGAAGAGCCAGAGGAAGAGCGGGATGCCCAAAGCGCGCAGCGCCGTTAACCCGTTCGGGATGGTGAGAATGGTGCGATCTTCTCCCATCGTTAATCCTTATCGCGCTCTTTGATCTTCAAGGAGACTTCGACCGGACTGCCATCGAAGCCGAACTCTTCGCGAAGGCGTCGCTCAATAAAGCGTCGGTAAGAGGCTTCAACCCAATCGCTGGCAAAGATGACGAACTTCGGCGGCATGATCGCGGCCTGTGTGGCGAATCGAATCTTCGGTTGCTTGCCACCGCGAACTGGTGGTGGGGTCGCCGAGATGAGCGCGCCAAGGAAGGAGTTGAGCTTTGAAGTCGGCACTCGCTTCTCCCAGCTAGTGAGGGATGTGCGAAGTGCCGGCGCCAAGCGATCGCGGTGCCAACCCGTCTTTGCCGAAATATTGACTCGCTGTGCCCATGGATAGCGCTCGAGTTGGCGCTCCATCTCCTTGGCCAATTGGCTCTGGCGATCTTCATCGACGAGATCCCATTTATTCATCACAAGGACAAGGGCGCGTCCCGCTTCTTCAGCCATCGTAACAATTCGAATATCTTGTTCTGTAAGTGGCTCTGAAGCATCAAAGACAACAACTGCAACTTCAGCGCGCGCTAAGGCGTTTGCAGTGCGAAGTGAGGCGTAATAATCGGTACCGGAATCCTGATGACTCCTTCTGCGAATTCCAGCAGTATCAATAAAGCGCCAGGTTGTTCCACCAAAATTGATTAACTCATCGACTGGATCACGAGTTGTGCCTGCGACATCATCAACGAGGACACGCGCCTCGCCTGCCAACGCATTGAGCAAGCTCGACTTTCCAACATTTGGTCGGCCCACCAGAGCGATGCGTCGGTAGCCATCATCCATTGGTTCACTGCCAACTTCAGGAAGAGTCTTGATTAAGAGATCCATAAGGTCTCCGGCACCTCGACCGTGCAGCGCAGAGACAAAATGTGGCTCGCCTAATCCTAAATTCCAGAGCGCATGCGCTTGTGACTCTTCGGCAGTTCCATCAACTTTATTTGCTACAAGAATGACGGCCTTGCCTGAGCGACGTAATAGATGCAGAAGCGCTTCATCTTCATCGAGTGCACCAACTTGAGCATCCACAACGAAGAGGACAACGTCCGACTCAGCAATTGCAATCTCAGAACCAGCAGTGATCTTCTCCGAAATTCCTTCTGGCTTAACTTCCCAGCCGCCGGTATCAATCAGCAAGAAGCGACGACCATTCCACTCGGCTTCATACTTCACGCGATCTCGTGTTACGCCAGGAGTATCTTCAACGATCGCCTCGCGACGACCAATGATGCGGTTAACCAAGGTTGATTTTCCAACGTTTGGACGTCCGATTACTGCAACCTTTGGCAGACCCAAGAGATTGCGCTCCTTGAGCCAACCCCAGATAACTTCCACGACTTCGTCTAGATCGAGATTTGTGGAGTCAATTTCAAGTGCATCCGCAGCCATGCGAAGTGGCGAAATTTTTCGCTGGGTATCAATCGCATCACGGTTCGATAATGAACGTTCAATTGCTTCAGTATCGCCTTCGCTCAATTCGCTTTCACGACGAGCTGTGCGTTGTTGCAGATCTGCATAGAGGAAGATCTTCATGTGTGCTTCTGGTGCAACAACGGTTCCGATGTCGCGACCTTCAACGACGATGCCGTGTTCGGATGAATGAATCATCTCTCGCTGCATATGCAAGAGGAACTCCCGTACCTCTGCCATCTGGGCGTAGATACTCACCTGATCAGTAATGCGCAGTGAGCGAATAATTTCGGAGATGTCGGTTTCGCCAACAAAGACTCTTGGGTCACTTGGATCACCATCAAAGGTAATGGGTGCCTCTTCGCACGCTCTGACTAACTCGCGTGGATTGGTGATTCCACGCTCAAGAGCTACCCAGGTAACTGCTCGATAGAGCGCACCTGTATCCAGGTAATCCCAGTTCGCACGCAGGGCTATTGCTTTGGCAGTAGAAGATTTTCCGGAACCACTCGGACCATCTATCGCGATCACGGTAGTCGACATAAGAGAACCTTACTGGCTATGCAGAGCGGGGTTTATGCGCGAGCCAACCCTTGCTTAATAGGTGCTCGTGAAGCTTTATTGCATCATCTGGCGAGAGCGCCAAGGTAATTAATCCCGTGAGTTGACCTGGGCTATGTTCGATCGAGAGATCTTCCACATTCACCGCTATCGCTTCACACTCTGCGAAAATCTTTGCCAACTGTCCCGGCTTATCGTCGATAACAATCGGCAGCAGATCGTAATTTCGACCCGTCCCACCATGCTTTCCCGGAATCAAAGCCCGTCCACGATTGCCTCGAGCAACAAACTCTCGAACGCCTGCACGATCGCCCTCTCCAAGTCGTTCAATCAATAAGTCGATAGATCCTCTTAGCGATTCCAAGAGAGGAAGGACTTCCTTTGCATTCATTGTGAGCAGCGCTGCCCAGAGATCCGGTGAACTTCCCGCCAATCGGGATGTATCTCTTAACCCCGCCCCTGCCAACGACAGCTCTGATTAATCCCTACAGTCGAGCGCTCCTCCTAGGAGGCAACAAACTGCCTGCGTCATATGAGAAATGAGCGCAATCCGCTCATCATGGAGCTAAGGT